>JAIWOJ010000534.1 GCA_020216965.1 Prosthecobacter sp. | reverse complement strand
GGGGGCATTGGAGCCGCCGATGTAGCCGTAGTTGAGCAGGCTGCCTGCCTTGGCAAGCACGAGACGGGAGGTGCGGCCCCAAGGGCCCATGCCCATGGTGGAAAGCCGCAGCCGATGGGGGCTGGCCGTGAGCTGCATGAGGCGGATGAGATCGTCCTGCGTGTTGAGGTAGGTGGCGATCTTCACGGCATCTAGGCCAGCAGGCTGGGCAAAGTCGATGGCACCGCGCAGCACATCGTCTGGCGGGGTGGCCTGGAAGTCATGAAAGGAGCCCATGACCTTGACGCCAGCCGCGTGGGCGCGGGCGATGAGCGTTTTCATTTCCATGGCACTGCGCAGCTCAAGATCGATCAGGGCTGCTAGATCTAGCAGTGGCTCGATCAAAGCCATGCGTCCCGCAGCCTCAGGGCTGCCCTGGCCGCCCTCTGCGGGGTGGCGTGCCGTCAGGAGGATGGGCGTGGTGTTTCCGGCGCTGGCTAGGGCAGCCCGCAGCTCGGAGGCGGGCATTTTGAGCGTGTCTAGGCGCAGCTCAATGAGGTCACAAGTGGCCTCTCTGCCATCTGGCGGCAGGGCGGTCCAGTCCAGGAGGGCGGCACGGTCGGCGATGACGCCGACGGTGAGGGGCCGGGTGGACTGGAGGGGGCTTTGGGTAGAAACAAGTTGTGCCATTCGCTAGGAATGCTATAAATTTAATAGAAATGAATTAAACTGGAACTTTTTTGACTCTTACCATGCTGGGCCGCCGACAGGAAATCAATTTGCAGCTGACGGAGCTGCTGGATAGCGCGCTGCTGGCGTTTTGTTTCTGGTTTGCTTACTTTCTGCGCGCGGACTTTGCCCCTTTTTTCTGGCCTGAGATGGTGGAAATCCCGCCGCTGGAGCAATTTTATTGGGTGATGGCGGTGGTCGTGCCCTTCACGCCGGTGGTGTTGGAGTTTCGTGGTTTTTATACTCATCTGTACCACAAGACACCCGCGACGAGCTTGAGGCAGCTTGCGGAGTCATTGGTCATCATCGGCATGGTCATCGGGGCGCTGATGATTTTCCTGAAATGGGATGTGCCGAGCAGGGCGGTGGTGATCTTGGCGGTGGTTCTCTCCGCTGCGGCCTTGCTGCTGCGTGAGGGCTGGCAGAGGGAGCTGCTGAGGCGCAGGCTGGCAGATGGCAGAGGCAGGGAGCGCGTGATCGTGGCGGGTGCGGCACAGGATTTGGATGGCTTTGAGGAGCAAATGCCCCCGGAGCAGCGGGCGAGCATCGAGGTGGCAGCGCGGATCGACATCACGCGCCAGCCCGTGGAGGATCTGGTGACTGCGATGCACGAGACGGCAGCAGCCAGGGTGATCTTTGCCGCGCGGCATGTGCATTTTGGCAAGATCGAGGAAGCTGTGCAGGCCTGTGAGACGGAAGGGGTTGAGGCATGGATCGCGGCAGATTTTTTCCAGACGGCGATCGCGAGACCCACCTTCGATGTCTTGGGTGGGCGGCTGATGCTGGTCTTTCACAGCACGCCACAGGCATCCTGGTCCCTGATTTTCAAGAACTTGGTGGACAGCGTCGGGGCACTGATTTTGCTGATCTTGACATTGCCTCTATGGCTGGTGGCCGCCGCAGGCATCCGGCTCTCTTCTCCAGGGCCGATTTTTTTCCGCCAAGAGCGTTCTGGGAGGCACGGGCAACCCTTTAAGATGTGGAAATTCCGCACCATGCACGCGGATGCCGAGACACGCCGTGCGGAGCTGGAGGGGCTGAATGAGATGACGGGCCCGGTTTTCAAAATCCGCGATGACCCACGCATCTTTGGCTTTGGCCGGTGGCTGCGGAAAACCAGCATCGATGAGCTGCCGCAGCTCATCAATGTGCTGCGCGGAGAAATGAGCCTGGTGGGGCCGCGTCCGCTGCCCGTGTATGAGATTCAGCGCATCGAAAAACACGCCCAGCGCCGCCGCTTGAGCGTGAAACCGGGCCTGACCTGCCTGTGGCAAGTGACAGGCCGCAATGGCATCACCAACTTTGAGGAATGGGTGGCCCTGGACCTGAAGTACATCGACAACTGGTCCCTCTGGCTAGACGCCAAGATCCTGCTCCAGACCATCCCCGCTGTGCTGCGCGGGCTGGGTGCGTCTTAGCCCTTACTTCAGCCCGCCAATCTTGCAGCCCTGAGCGGGATGCTGCGGCATCGGCACCGGTTTGCCAGCGATGACCGCGTCGAGCGCATCCCGCAGGTCCCGTGTCGTCGCCGCGCGCTGGCGCTTGGTGGGGCCGAGGTAAAGATCATGGATGCGCCCCTGATAGAGCACCTGCCCCTCAGGGGAGAGGATGAAAGCCTCTGGCGTGACCGTGGCTCCCAGGTGGCGGGCCAGGAGTTGCTGCTGATCAATCAGCACCCGCGCCGTCACCTTCTCCATCTCCGCGTGCTGAAATGCGGTCTCCAGGGTGATTTCCGCGTCCGAATGCACCAGCGCCACAGCAGCCTGATCGGCGTAATCTGCGGCGATGGCGTTGATTTCCTGCATGAAAGGGCGCGTGGTGGAGCAGAAAGGGGAGACAAAGAACAGCACAAGCACCTTTTTCCCCCGAACATCCAGCGGCGGATAGCTATGGCCATCCGTGGCAGGAAGCGCTGCGGGTGGCCCTGCCTGCAAAAGCTGGGTAGATAAGATAAGGCCAAGAAAG
>JAIWOJ010000533.1 GCA_020216965.1 Prosthecobacter sp. | reverse complement strand
CAAGAGCGCATTGAAACCGTGGGCGATGATGCCGATCTAAGAGAGGTGTATGAGACCGAACGCCAGCTTCTTTATGTCGCCTGCACGAGAGCGAGAGATCGTCTGCTCGTCACCAGCGTGGAACCCGCTTCGGAATTCCTGGATGATCTAGATGAGTAATCCTGCCGCTGGGCAGGTGCCTAGCTGACGGGGGGCACCGAAGTTCTGAAGGAAGGCGTCCAGTGCCCCTGTCTGCCTGTGAAATCGGAGTCAGCAGAGCTGGTTCAGCAGCCTTGCACGACCTTATCACAAAAGCACACAGAGCCGCTGGTTTGCGCGTAGCGGATGGGTCCGACACGCGGCAGTCTGACCGTCCAATCATGGGCAAAGAATTTAACACTACCCCACAGAACGTCCCACACGTCGCTACCCAGTATCGCACCATCTGCACGCCGGTGCCGCATCCTGATTCCATCCAGCACATTGAGCGTAGCCGCAAGTTTGAGCCCCTTTCCATGCGCGGCATGCCCCCCATCGTCTGGGAGCGCGCGGAGGACATCCATGTGTATGACAAGTACGGCAACCGCTGGCTAGACTGGAGCAGCGGCGTGCTGGTGACCAACTGCGGCCACGGCGCGCCTGAGGTCCGCCAGGCCATGATCGACCAGATCAACAGCGGGCTCATCCACAACTATGTGTTTCCCAGCGAGGAGCGCCCCGCGTTGGCTGAACTCATCGCTAGCGTGTCGCCAGAGCCTTTGAAAAAAGTCTTCCTGCTCAGCTCAGGCAGCGAGGCCACGGAGTGCGCCATCAAGCTCAGCCGTGCCCATGGCATCAGCGTCGGCGGGCGGGAAAAGATCGGCATCGTTGGCTTTGATCGTGGCTACCATGGCCGCACGCTCGCGAGCCAGCAGGCGGGTGGCATGGCCGGGCAGAAGGCCTGGATCGTGAACCTGGACCCAGCCATCATCAACGCGCCCTTCCCCGACGGCTACTGGGAGGACGATAGCAGCTTCGATGGCTTCCTGCAGGCCATCGAAAAAGCGGGCATGAAACCGCACCACATCGCCGGTGTCATCATGGAGAGCTACCAGGGGGTCGGCCCGGATTTTGCCCCGGTGGACTACATCCAAAAACTGCGTGCCTGGTGCACGGAGCATGAGGTGGTGCTGACCTTTGACGAGGTGCAGTCTGGCTTTGGCCGCACGGGCAAATTCTGGGCCTTTGAGCACTACGGCGTCGTGCCGGACCTCATTTGCTGCGGCAAGGGCATCTCGTCCTCGATGCCGCTCAGTGCTGTCATTGGCCGCCAGGACATCATGGACCAGTTTCCGCCCGGCTCCATGACTAGCACGCACTCGGGCAACCCGGTCTGCTGCGCCGCCGCGCTGGCAAACATCCGCAAGATCCTGGATGAAGATCTCACCGGCAACGCCGCCCGCCTTGGGCCCATCCTTCACGAAGGCTGCTTGGCCGTGCAGCGTAAATATCCCGACCTTGTCGGCAATGTGACCTGCGCGGGCTATGTGGCCGGCATCCAGACGGTGAAGCGCGGCACCAAGCAGCCGGACCACGACCTAGCCCACCGCGTGGTGGAGCTGAGTTATCAGAAAGGTCTGCTCATGTTTGCCCCGGTCGGTGCCTGGGGGCAGACGGTGAAAATCTGCCCGCCGCTGACGATGCCCAAAGACGCCCTGGAGGAAGGCATCGCCGTCCTGCATGAGGCCTTTGATCAAGCCGTGGCCGAACTTGGCTGAGGCGCGTAGCCTCCGCTGATGATCCAGCCTGCACCACCCACGCCTGAGCAACGCCTGGCCATGCGCCAGCGGCCCCAGGCGCGGGCGATCGGCTACCAGCGCTGGAACCATCTGCTTTTTGCCCACTGGCAGGTCGATCCACAGCAGGTCCAGGCCACCCTGCCACGCGGGCTGTATGTCGATCTATTCCAAGGCGCCGCCTATCTCGGCATCGTGCCTTTTTTCATGCTGCGCATCCGCCCGGCATGGCTGCCCCCGGTGCCCTGGCTCTCGTGGTTTCTGGAGCTGAACGTGCGCACCTATGTGCATGATGATGCTGGCAACCCGGGCGTGTATTTTTACTCGCTAGACTGCAATCAACCTGTGGCCGTGCAGATCGCGCGCCGCTTTTTCCGGCTGCCTTACCATCATGCCTGCATGTCTGCCCGGCGGTCCAACGGCCAGGTCAGCTACCAGTGCCTGCGCCGGGGGCTGGCTGGGCCGGTCTGGCGCTACGAATGGCAGCCGAGCGATGAGGCGGAGCCCGCCCGGCCTGCCGAGCCTGGCACGCTGGAATTTTTCCTGGTGGAACGCTATGCGCTCTTCACGCAAGGAGGGCGGGGGTGTCTGTTGCAAGGCCGCGTGCATCATTCCCCGTATCGGATCCGCAGCGCCTATGTGCCGATGGTTGACCGCAGCCCTGCGCGGTTGGCGGGCTTTGATCTCCAGGGGGAACCCTGTTCGTGCCTGGTCGCAGAGGCCGTGGATGTGAGGATTTTTTCGCTACATCAGGTCTGTGCTCGTGAGATACGAAGGGCATGACTGCCAGGGCGGGCAAGAGTGCCCGCGCTCCTGTGGGGCAGTGCCGCTTTTTTCAGGTGCAGGTGTGCCTCTGTTCTCAGGAAAAGCGGCCTCCGGGTCTCGTGGCCGCCCATGTTGTTTTTCGGGATCAGTCCAG
>JAIWOJ010000532.1 GCA_020216965.1 Prosthecobacter sp. | reverse complement strand
CCAGCGCCGTGACGATGATGAAGACAAGCGCAATGCGGCCAAGCATAGCATCCCAGTCATCGATCTCGTGGTGGTGAATCTTTATCCCTTTGAGCAGACCATCGCCAAAAAAGATGTCACGCTCGAAGAAGCCATCGAAAACATCGACATTGGCGGCCCATCCATGCTGCGCAGTGCTGCAAAGAACCACCGTTGGGTCACGGTGGTCTGTGACCCTGCCGACTACTCGGCGGTGCTGGCTGAAATGCAGGAAAACCAGGGCGAGACCAAACTTGCCACGCGCGAGCGGCTCGCCTGCAAGGTCTTTCAGCGTACGAGCACTTATGACGCCGCCATCGCCAGCTTTCTCAATAAGGAGCAGGTCACCCAAAAAACCTTCACCATCAGCCTACCACTGCATAGTGAGTTGCGCTACGGAGACAATCCTCACCAGAAGACAGCCCTCTATGGCAACTTCGGGGATTATTTCACCCAACTGCACGGCAAGGATCTCAGCTATACCAACGTGCTCGACATCCAAGCCGCTGCGGGCCTGATCAATGAATTTCGCCGTCCTACGGTGGCGATTCTCAAGCACACCAACCCCTGCGGAGTTGGCTGTGCGGAGGAAGATCTCCGCGAAGCCTGGGCCAAGGCGTTTGAGACGGACAAACAAGCTCCCTTTGGCGGTGTCATCGTCATCAATCGCTCCATGCCCCTGGGGCTTGCGAAAATCATCTCCGAGATCTTCACCGATGTCATCATCGCTCCCGATTTCGATGCAGATGCGCGGGCGCTTTTGCAGAAAAAGAAAAACCTCCGACTCATCCAGATGCTGCCCAGCGTCACGGAGGCGCTCAGCCAGCCGATCATCCGCTCTGCGCCGGGTGGCCTGATGGTCATGGATAGTGATCCGCGCGCCCTGGGCTTGGAAGATCTCGAATCCAAGGTCAAAACGAAGCGTCCGCCCACGCGGGAGGAGATTGAGGCCATGCGCTTTGCCTGGCGCGTGGTGAAGCATGTGAAGTCAAACGCGATCGTCTTTGCCACGCATGACCGCACCCTAGGCATCGGGGCTGGGCAGATGAGCCGGGTGGACTCCTGCCGCATCGCCGTTTGGAAGGCCAAGGAGGCCGGGCTCAGCCTAGCGGGCAGCGTGGTTGCCTCAGACGCCATGTTCCCCTTCGCCGATGGCCTGATCGCCTGTGCTGAGGCCGGTGCCACCGCAGCCATCCAACCAGGCGGCAGCGTGCGGGATGAAGAGGTCATCGCCGCTGCGGACGAGCGTAAAATGGCCATGATCTTCACCGGCCATCGCCACTTCCTGCATTGATCCGCAGCGCATGAAAATCGCACTCGACGTCATGAGCGGCGACTTCGCCCCGCAAAACCCGATGGGCGGCGTGAAGCTGGCCCTGGATGAGCTGCACCAGATTGAGAACATCTACCTCGTCGGCCAGCCAGAAGCCATCGAACGCGAGATGCAGGTGCAGGGCATCCCTAGCAGCAGCAGGCTTGAGATCGTGCCCGCGATGCAGGTGGTGGACATGAGTGATAGTGGCCTAGATGCCGTGCGGAAGAAGAAGGACAGCTCCATCTCGCGTGCCGTCGATCTCGTCAAAGAGGGCAAGGCAGACGCTGTGGTCAGCGCTGGGCATACCGGAGCCGCCGTCACGGCCAGTCTCATCAAGCTGCGCACTCTGCCGCACATTGAGCGGCCAGCCATCGCCTCCATCATGCCTAGCACCACCCATCACTGGGTGCTGATTGATGCCGGGGCAAACCCCGACAGCCTGCCCGAGCACTTGGTGCAAAATGCCATCATGGGCAGCGCCTACGCCCGGCATGTGCTAGGCCGCCCCAACCCGCGCGTGGGCCTGATGTCCAACGGCACCGAGGAGGAAAAGGGCAATGCCCTGTGCAAGGAGACCGGCAAGCTACTCAGGAAGACGCCGGGCCTGAACTTCATCGGCAACGTGGAAGGCCATGACCTGTGGGAAACGCCGCCGGACGTGGTCGTGTGCGATGGCTTCACCGGCAACATCATTCTCAAAACTTCCGAGGCACTGGCGCACGCCATGTTTGCCATGATCAAGAGCGAGATCATGTCCGGTGCGCGCACCAAGCTTGGTGGTTTGCTGGCAAAGCCCGCCTTCAAGCGCATCCACAAGCGCACGAGCGCGGATGAGGCGGGAGGGATGCCGCTGCTGGGGCTCAACGGCATCACCATCATCGCCCACGGCGGTGCTAGCGCCTACGCGATGAAAAACGCCCTGCGCATGGCCTGCGAGACCATTACCCACGGCATCAATCCCCACATCATTGAGGCCGTGGATAAACACCTGGATCAAAAAGACGGCGAGGACTGAGCCTGGAGGAAAAATCCCGCCCGTCGCAGGGAATTTCGCCATCCGGGCTCAACCGAAAAAAGGAAAATGGAACCCCAGAAGGGCGCAGATTTCCCTCAGAATCAAAGGCATGGATGAAGGGGCGCAGTCCCAGGTTTCGTGAGTCGGCCGACTCTCATCCCTCGCTCAACCTCTGTGTTTTCTGCGTCCTCTGTGGTTTTCATCTCTGAATTTCGGCTCAGCTCCGGCTGGCGAGTTTGAGGCTGAACTTCGCGATGGCAGCCTTGATGAGGGGATCGTTCTCAAAGTCTGCCATGCGCCGGGCTGCTTCATCGTCCGCTTCTGAGCTAGGAGGGGCTTCAGGCT
>JAIWOJ010000531.1 GCA_020216965.1 Prosthecobacter sp. | reverse complement strand
CGCACAGGTGCCTTTAGCGGTAATTTCCTGCTGGAGGACGACGATGTCACCACCTCCAAGGTGAATGCCAAAGAAATCCGCCGTGCCATCCGCTACCAGGGACTCATCGTCCCTGTGGGTGCAGAGCATCGTGGTGTGGGCTGCTTCATGCTGCCGCAGATTCCCGCAGTGTCTAGCGACCCACCTGCGAACCGGCAACCCATCCTCTCCGGTGCCGTGCTTTTTGAAAAGGATTGATCCCACGCGCTGCATTCCTGCCGCTTGATTCTGCGCTGAAGCACGGCCAAGAACGAGGCGCACCAGGATGCCATGGACAAGCCACATCATCACCCGGCTGCGCGAGCTGCAGATGCGCTCGCGCAGGTGGCCCTATGCAGGGCGCATCACCTTTGCCCTAGCACTCATCGCGATGCTTCTGCTGGTGACTCAGGGGCACCATCTGGACAATCCTGCGGACATCGCCGGCTACGATTTTCAAAATGGCCGCCTCGTGGCTGAGCGCGGCGCTCCCCCGCCCAGTGCTGCGCTCAAGGTCGTCTCCGTGCTGCTGCCTTATCTGGACCGCTGGATGTGGGTCGGCGGCATCGTTTTTATCTCCATCCTCCTCCGGCAGTGGGGGGTGACCCGAAAACTCGTGCTCCCCTGCTGGGTAGCCGCTGCTTCTGTGGCCGCCTGGGCTGTCGCGACAGACATCGCCCACCAGCTCGGGGTCATGCAGATGACAGAGCTGGGTGAGCCGCTTTCTCTCTCTGCTTACTACACCAAACTCGTCCTGCTGGCCTTGGCACCTCTCTGCATCAGTGGGCTCCTGCATTACTACCACCTCTGTGGCGCGCTGGACCGCTACACCATGCGCACGTTTCTGGCCCCTCTGATCTTCTGCTTCGCTGCCTTTACGTCCCTCTGGCTGATCATGGACTTGCTGGATAATTTGAAGGACTTCCAGGAGGCGCAGGCACCGCTGGGGAGGGTGCTGCTTTTCTACCTTGGGGTCATGCCCTTCATCTTCGTCTCTGTGATGCCTGCCTCTCTGCTGCTCTCCGTGCTGTACACGCTCACGCGCATGTCACGCGCCAATGAGATCATCGCCATGCTTGGTGCAGGGCGCAGTGTGCTCCAGGTGCTGACGCCGCTTTTCGTCGTCTCCGCCGTCGTTTCCCTGCTCTCCATGGCGGCAAATTACCACTGGGCACCGCGTGCTGAGGGGAAAAAGGAGGCCGTCATCCGCGGCCTAGAGGGCCGCCAAAGGGATAGCATCATGCAGTCTTCCATCATGTATCGCAATCCCTCCCAGGGCCGGACGTGGTTCATCGCCTCCATGCCCTTTTCTCTCCGGGATGGTAGGCTGCGCGGCGTGCAGGTGCGTGAGGCAGATGCCCATGGCAGGCCCACCCGTGTCTTGCACGCTGACTCCGCCACTTGGTTCCCGGGTGGCCCCTGGCGCTTCTATGATGGCAGGGAGGTGCTGTATGTGGATGGCCAGCCCGCTGCCATCCGCCCCTTTCCACAGCACTCCTCAGGCTGGCAGGCGCTCGATATCCACTCTTATGACGAGACGCCCTGGAGCATGATTAGCCATGACCTCACGCCCGATTTCATGGGCGTGCCAGAGATCGTCTCCTACCTGCGTGCGCGTCCAGATGATCATCCCAGCCGTCTCGCTCCGTTCCGCACGCACTTTTACCACCGCTTTGCGCTGCCCTGGCAGTCCTTTGCCCTGGCGCTCGTGGCAGCACCGCTTGGCATCGCGTACTCCAGGCGCGGTGCTGTCGGCGGCATCGCTGGCTCAATTTTCATCTTTTTCGCCCTCTTGTTTCTGAACAACCTGTGCCTGAATCTTGGCAAAGGAGGCCACCTCCCCGCGTGGCTCAGCCCGTGGATCCCGCACCTGCTCTTTGGCTCCCTAGGCGCTGTGCTGCTCCATTACCGCTCCCAGAATAAGGATCTGCCGCGCCCCTCCCAGCTCTTCAAGCAATCCGTCACCCGCATCGCACGGCCACGCAACCGCCAGGCCGCTGCCTGACCGCCGCCAGGAAAGCGCGCGCTTGCCATCCGCTCACTGCCGTTTCATCCCATCTCTAGCATGATTCAGAATTGGTCCATCCGCTCTCGCGCCACCCACTGTGCTCTCTCTGGCCGCGCCTTTGAGGACGGTGAGGTCTTTCACACCGCCATCTATTTTGACCCCGAGACCAGCGGCTACCTGCGGCGCGATGTCGCCATCGATGTCTGGCAGCAGGAACTGGCAGAAAGAAAGCCAATCGCCTACTGGAGGACCACCTACACCCCCGTCGTTACGGAGGCAAAACCAGAGGTCGCCAGCAAAGAGAGCGCCATGGCTCTGCTCCAGCGCTTCATTGAAGAAGACAACCCCGCCACGGAAAATGCCCGCTACATCCTGGCCCTCATGCTGGAGCGCAAGCGCATCCTCAGCCCCACGGCTACCAAGGAGATCGATGGCGCGAAAATGCTCTTTTATGAAAACAAAAAGACCGGTGAAGTCTTCCTCGTCCGCGATCCTGAACTTCGCCTCGATGAACTAGCCCAAGTGCAGGATGAGGTAGCCAGCCTGCTCGGGTTTGGCGGCCCCGCCGCAGAGGCAGCCAAGGCCGCAGGGATGCAGTTTACCCCCGAAGGCACCCTGGCCCCCGCTGCACCCTAACGGCAGGCTGGCAGAGCGGGGCAGAGAAGAG
>JAIWOJ010000530.1 GCA_020216965.1 Prosthecobacter sp. | reverse complement strand
CTTTGCTGGCAAAGTCGGCGCTGCTAAATTCCTTCACGGCGGCATTCAGGGCTTTGTCCAATGCATGGCGCACTACCTTTTCGATCTCAGAGTTCAGGCCCACCCAGAGCAAATTGTCAGAAAGGACCGGCAAGTGCGGCGACCTGCCGGGCAAGGAAAGAGCGAGGAGGCGATTGGTGCCTTAGCTGACGAGCGATGGACAACGCCCCTGATGTCGCCGCGCCACCGGGAAACTGACAGACTCTGTGAGAACCGGTCTAGTCCCGTGAACAACGTCATCCGGGCTGGATCTGGGCTTCTTTGCGGCCCTTGTCTGACCTGGGATCATCGTCGATCAGATCTGATGCGGCTTTTTGATGCGCACAATCACCTTCAGGATCACCGGCTGGATGGCATCCGGCCTAGCCTTGAGACGAGCCTGCTATCTGCAGGGCTGGTAGAGGCGGTGGTTCATGGCTCTGCCCCTGATGACTGGCCGGAGGTGGCTGCCCTGGCACGCGCGCATCCCTGGGTAAGGCCCGCTTTTGGCCTGCACCCGTGGTATGTGCGCGAGCGTGGGCCGTGCTGGCTGGAGGAGCTGCGTGCTTGGCTGCTGGCTTTTCCTGATGCGCCCGTGGGTGAGATCGGCCTGGATCGCTGGATCGAAAACCCTGACCTCGAAGCGCAGATCGTGTGCTTTCGCGCGCAGGTGGGCTTGGCGCAGGAGCTGGACCGCCCTGCCACCCTCCACTGCCTGCGGGCCTGGGGCCTGCTGGTGGAGCAGTTGCGTGCGCAGAGGCCCCCGACCAGGGGCTTTCTCCTGCATTCCTATGGCGGCCCTGCGGAGATGATCCCGCTCTTTGTCAAAATGGGTGCTTATTTTTCCCTCTCTCCCTACTTTGGTCATGCCCGGAAAGCGCAGCAACGGGCGGTGTTTGCCGCCGTGCCTCTCGATCGGCTGCTGGCAGAAACGGATGCGCCGGATATGTGGCCGCCTGATGAGCAAAATCCCCACCCGCTGAGCTGCGATGGGCAGCCCATCAACCACCCCGCCAATCTGCGGGTGAGCTATGAGCTGCTGGCGCGTGTGCGCGGCATGAGCGTGGAGGATCTGGCAGCGCAGGTGGAGGAAAATTACCGGCGGCTTTTTGGCAGCCCCTCAGTGCCGCCACCACCAGAGTTTAGTCAGCCAATCGGGTAGGTTATCCCAAAACGCATCCCCTTGACGCATGGCCAGCCAGCCGCACAGCAGGCAGATGCAGACGGTGGCGACCCAAAATGGCGGGCTAAACGCGCGCAGGATGCCTGCGCCTAAGATGGTGCCAAAGGCGAGGCCAAAGATCATGCCGCAGGCAAAACGGATGAGCTTTTCAGAGAGATCGGGGTGCTGGCTGCTCATGGTGGTCTCAGGTTAGTTCAAAGATTCCTTCAATCTCGACTGCGATGTTTCCGGGCAGTGAGCCCATGCCGACGGCACTACGCGCGCCGATGCCTGCCTCCTCGCCCCAAACCTGGGCAAATAGCTCGCTGCAACCGTTGATGACCTTGGGATGGTCAGCGAATTCCGGGGTGCTGTTCACCATGCCCAGCAGCTTCACCACACGCGCGATCCGGTCCAGGCTGCCTAGCTCTTTGCGTAGCGTGGCCAGCATGGCCAGCCCCGTCTGGCGTGCGGCGGCATGGCCCTGGGCTAGATCAAGATCTTCTCCGACACGGCCACGGATCATGCCGCCATCTGGCAGGTAGGGGCCATGACCGGAGAGGTAGGCCAGCTTTCCGACGATGACGACCGGCTTATACACCCCCCCTTTGGGAGGTGCTGGGGGGAGCTCTAAGGACAGTTCGGAGATGCGGGCTTCAGCAGGCATGACGGCAGGGGTGAACTGGCGTGTGAATATGAAAAAGGCGGGCTCATGACAAGCCCGCCTTTCTTGGAAATCAAAAATCTGTCCTTCGATCAGCGCACAGGGATGGAGGAATGCACTGGGCGTGGGGCATCATAGAGCCAGTAGGCCACGCGGCCATGGCTCACCAGTGCACGTGCCTCGGTGATGGCGACGCCGTCTGAGAGGGGCTTGCCATACAGGTGCTGGGGTGAAGAATAGACCGTGGCGTAAGTGAATGGCACAGCCCAGTAGTATTGCCCCTGAAATTTCTCAACACGTGGAGCCTTGTATTCAAAGATGATATCACGGGTAATGCTAGTCTCGCGGTTCTTGATGCTACGGTTCAGGGCGCGATAACCACCAAACATGGACTTGGATGGCTTTGGACCAGCCACGCTGACGTTTTCAGGAGAATGCTCCACATTCGCGGGAGAAGTGGCATTCATGGGAGCAGCAAAAGTGCTGGCGGCGAAGACGAGGGAGAGGAGCGGGAGGATGATTTTCATGGGCGTGGGTGATTTAATCGGGAATCCTCACTAAGATCAAGCAGGAAATGTTCCCAAAGCCGTCACTAAAATGAAACTTGCCTCACGCGGGGAGCCATGAGGGGAGCTTCTAAGTTCCCCCCGGGCTGCTTTTTGCCCCAGCTCACTGGGAGGGGGGCTTTGGCTCAGCTTTTTCTGCGCTGACGGGCTGGCGGATCTGCCATTGCTTTTCAGGGAAGCCGAGAGCTTTAACGGTCGCGGCGGGCCAGGACCAAGCGGAGACATCAGATGTGTAAAGGATGATGCGGCTGCGCTCAGCAGCGAGGGCGGCCGCCTGCGGGAGGTCGAG
>JAIWOJ010000529.1 GCA_020216965.1 Prosthecobacter sp. | reverse complement strand
GTCTTCCCGGCCAGCGGAATAGAGAACGAACCCCGAGTGATCCGGGGCCAGCAAGACGCAGTGAATCGGACGTGCAGCCTCGTGCGAGCGTGGTGTGCGGTTGAAGCTGGCTCGCAGCGAGAAAGAGACTTACACGGGTAGGAACTCCGATAGTGGCTTGCTGGTTCTTTGGGGGAGGCGCGATTTTATCTGTTTTGCGGCAGTGCAGCAACGATGACTGAGCGAACACCGCGCCAGACCCGCGCACTCCCGCTAAATCACGTTACGCGAAGTGCCCTTGGTTTCTAGCATGAGCAGCGTTTTCCATCGGAACGCTTGCCATGACAGAAATCGAACCTATCTCCATTTGCACATCACCTGAACGGCCACGGCACGGGCATCAAGAAATCGCTGATCTCTTGGCTGCCGCGCTGCTGCGCCTTCGTGTCCGCCAATCGCGCGATATCCCCCAAAACAGCGAGCACGTTTGCCTTGGCTTCCCCGGCCAACAGCGCGTGAATGCGAACCCCGATCACAACAACGGAGTTCGCCCATGACAGCACACGCAACCTCACCAACGCCCGCCTCAGTCGCCGCCCGTGTCGCGGCTATTCCCCATCTTTCGATGGATGATCTTTGGGCTCTCTGGGACGACCATTTTGAGGAGCGGCCGAATCACCACCATCGGGTCTGGTTGGAAAGTCGCCTGGCCTACCGGATGCAAGAGCGGGCGTTTGGCGGTTTGAAACCGTCACTACGCAAGAAGCTTGAGGAGGTTGGCGAAACCGGCATCTTGCCCAAGCAACTGCGCGGCGATAGCCAACGCCTACTGCCCGGTACCGTCCTGACACGCATCTACGACGACATTGAACATCGTGTCCTGGTACGCGGATCGAATGATTTCGACTACCAGGGGCAACGTTTCAAGAGCCTGTCCGCTGTGGCCAAACGCATCACAGGCAGCCATTGGTCAGGCCCGGTGTTCTTTGGTTTGAAGACACCAGCTTCGAAGAAGGGGGCAGTATGAGCTCAGTGCGTCGAAAGCAGATTCCCGCAGTCACGCCAAAGAAGCGCTGCGCCGTCTACACCCGCAAGTCCACTGACGAAGGCCTCGATCAGGAATACAACAGCCTCGAGGCACAGCGTGATGCAGGCTTGGCCTTCATTGCAAGCCAACGGCATGAAGGCTGGATAGCCGTCGACGACGGATACGACGACGGCGGCTACTCGGGCGGCAACATGGAACGGCCCGGGTTGCGCCGCCTGATGATCGACATCGAGGCGGGGAAGATCGATACCGTGGTCGTCTACAAAATCGACCGCCTCACGCGCAGCCTGCCGGACTTCGCAAAGCTGGTCGAGGTTTTCGACCGCAACGGCGTCTCCTTTGTCGCAGTCACGCAGCAGTTCAACACCACCACATCGATGGGGCGATTGACGCTCAACATCCTTTTGTCATTCGCGCAGTTCGAACGCGAGGTCACCGGCGAACGCATCCGCGACAAGATCGCCGCCAGCAAGGCCAAAGGCATGTGGATGGGCGGAGTCCCGCCTCTCGGATACGACGTGGTCGAACGCAAGCTCGTCATCAACGACCGTGAAGCTGCGCTGGTACGTGACATCTTCCGCCGCTACGCCGAGCACGGCTCGGCTGCGCGACTCGTCCGTGAACTGGATATCGAAGGGCATACCACCAAGGCATGGGTCACCCAGTCTGGCCGGGAGCGATTGGGGCGCAACATCGATCAGCAGTACCTCTTTACCTTGCTGCGTAACCGCATTTACCTCGGTGAAATCTGCAATCACGAGACGTGGTACTCGGCCCAGCACGACGCCATCATTTCTCAAGAATTGTGGGACGCGGCACACGCCTTCATTGAGAGGCGAAAGCAGGCACCGCGCGAACACCGAGCCAAGCATCCGGCACTGCTGGCGGGACTTCTGTTCGCACCGGATGGCCAACGCATGCTGCACTCCTTCGTCAAAAAGAAAAATGGTCGGCAGTACCGCTACTACGTGCCTTACCTGCACAAGCGGCGCAACGCAGGTGCCAGTCTGGCTCCGCATACGCCGGACGTGGGCCACCTGCCAGCCGCCGAGATCGAAGATGCCGTGTTGGCGCAAATCCATGCTGCGCTCTCATCGCCGCAAATGCTGATCGCAGTGTGGAGATCCTGCCAGCAGCATCCGGCGGGGTCGACGCTGGACGAGGCACAGGTGGTGGTCGCCATGCAGCGCATCGGTGACGTGTGGTCGCAGTTGTTCCCTGCCGAGCAGCAACGGATCACACGGCTGTTGATCGAACGCGTGCAACTACACGGGCACGGCCTGGATATCGTTTGGCGGGAGGACGGTTGGATCGGATTCGGTGCGGATATCAGCACGCATCCCTTGATCGAAGAGTCCCAGGAGCGTGTCGAGGAGGCTTTGGCATGAATACCACGACCCACCAGCGCCAGCGCGCCGTCCGCATCGAGGTCGGAGCCGAGGCGCGCAGTTATGTCAGCGAGGGGCAGCGGGTCACCTTGGTGCCCCTGACGATCAAGCGCCGCCAGAATCGGAAGCTGCTGATACCGCCAGCCCCCGAGATCGCGGACCGAATCGGTGGCTTCGATGTGCCGATGATCAAAACGCTGGGCAAGGCCTTCTACTGGAAGCGCTTGATCGACGATGGCACCTACTCGACGACAACGGACTTGGCGCATGCCATGAAAGTGGAGCCG
>JAIWOJ010000528.1 GCA_020216965.1 Prosthecobacter sp. | reverse complement strand
AGGCGTGGATTGCGCAGGATGACGCGCTTTTCCGCATCAATGGCCAGGAAGACCCCCATGAGTAGGGGAAAGACCAGCATCATCTGCTTGCTCAGCGAGCCGAGCCCGATGACCACGGCCAGGGCCAGCCAGCGCGTCCAGCAGCCGGGCTTTTCCACCGCCAGCCAGAAGAGCAGCAGCGCCAGCGACCAGCAGAGCAGCAACGGCGCGTCGATGGTGAGGAAGAGGTTCAGGCCCGTGTTCGCCGGGGTCAGCAGCAGCAGCACGGCGGCGATGAAGCCCGTGCGCGCGTCATACAGCCGCCGCATGAGCATAAAAATGACGACCAGCGTCAGCGTGCCTAGCACCAGCGCCGTCATGCGTACGCCGATATCGCAGGCCCCGGTCAGCCAGCCCACCAGGCCCATCAGCCAGCCGATCATCGGCGGCTTGCTGTAGTAGCCCCAGTCCAGGCGGCGGCCCCAGTCCCAATAATAGGCCTCGTCTCCGGCTAGGTCGGCATGGGCGCAGAAAAAGACCGTGAACAGCACACGGAAGACAAAGACACCGACGCAGAGCCATGCAAAGCGGCGATTCCAGTTGGCGGAGGGAGCATCAAGGTAACTCAAGCGGTGCGAGACTAGGCCGCACGGGCCGCAGCGCAACCCTCAGCCCGGTGATCAAAACGCGGGCGGATAAGACGGTGCCGATGACGGGGAAATCCCAACGCTGGGATTATTCCCACTGGCTAGCCCTGCTGCCCACATAAGCCATGGTGAGGCCGATGATGACATGCGCGGTGAGGACAAAAGCGGCGAGGTCAGCCGTCACTAGGCTGGATTCCGTGACCTTTTTCACCGCATCATAAAAGGCAGTATCGCTCATGCTGCGCAGGCTGCCGGACCATGCCCAAAAGGCGGCGATGAAGGGATTGACCGCGCCTTCGATCCATGATGGCAGGCTCAGCACTGCGCCAGAGAGGGGGAGCTGAAAGCCCACGAGGTAGATGCTGAGGATGGTGGCCTTTTCCGGCGTGCGGGAGAGGGCGCTGATGCCCAGGCAGACGCTCGTCATCGCGGCAGAGACTAGCACGAGGAGCAGCAGTTTGGTGAGGAGATCTCCCGGCAGCCCCCCGGTGACCATATCCACAAACACGCCCATCCAGATGCTCTGGGCCAGCACAAAGACACCGAGGAAAAAGACCTTGCTGAGCACATAGGCGGTGACGCTCAGGCCACCGAGCTTTTCGCGCTCTAGGATGAGCCGCTCCCCTGCCACTTCACGCGCGGCATTGTTGCTGGCCATCAGGGTGACCAGCACCACTTGCAGCATGATGAGGCCGCTGACCAGGCCGCCAGCGTTCAGTTGCTCCACCAGGTGCTGTGTGCGCTGGGCCATTTCTAGCAGCACGTTGGACTCTTGCCGCAGGCTGAGCTGGCGCAGGGGCTTGATACCATCCAGGGCAAAGATGACGACCAGCAGCGGGAAGCCGAAAAGCATGGCCAGGTGCAGCCAGACCTGCCCAGCATCCCGGCGAAAGACCGTCCAGCGCCGCTGCAGCAGGGTCATCATTTGGCTGGTCATGCTGGGGAGCTCTTCAGGCGCGGCTTCCTGCTCTTCAGCCAGGGCTGTTTCTGCGGGGAAAACCAGCCGCTGAGGCTGCTTCATGAGCATTTCCTCATAGTGCTGGCGCTTTTTCTGCCAAGACTCATGCCAGGCCCTGGCCTCCCGCTGTGTCAGGCGCAGATACACCTCCTCAGGGTGTTCGACGGTAAAGTAGTGGGTGAGCATCCCCGGCGGGCCATGAAAGACAAGGCGGCCCTGATACATCACCAGCACACTATCAAATGCCTCCAAGCTGGCGAGGCTGTGGGTGACGTTGATGACCACACGCCGTGGATTTTCCCGCGAGAGCAGGCGCAGCAGTTCCGTGATCTCGCGTTCAGATTTGGGGTCCAAGCCGCTGGTCACCTCATCACAGAGCAGTAGGCAGGGGTTCGTCACCAGTTCCAGGGCTAGGCCCAGGCGGCGTTTTTGCCCCCCGGACAGCACTTTTACCCGACGGTCTGCAAGCTCCGTGAGGCCGGTGATGGCCAGGATCTTTGCCAGCTTGGGTTCAAAATCTTCGGTGCCTGGCAGTTGGGTGCGCAGGGCCATGCTACAGGCCACACATTCTTCCACGCTCAAGAGATCGTGGGCTAGGCTGAACTGCGGCACATAGCCTAGCTCACCTGGGTGCAGATCTTCCTCTTCTTTAAGATCACGCCCTTCCCATTTTAGATCGCCTTCGCTCTGCTCCTGGATGCCTGCGATGACTTTCAGCAGGGTGCTTTTGCCACAGCCTGAGGGGCCGACGATGGCCATCAGGTGCCCCTGGGGCGCGGTGAAACTCACCCCATCGAGCAAGCGCAAGGTCTCACTTTCAGCCCCAGGGGGAGGATCAATCTCTAGGCAAATTTGCGTTGCTTCCAGCATGGTAGGGCCGTCATAGGCCAGAAATGCGCCACCAGCGCAAGCAGGAAGCCGCGCCTCTGCACCCCCACCGCGCAGCAAGTGGGGGCTGGCATCTCGCAGGCTGCATGATAGCCTAGGCCCAGCCCGTAGCCCTTTTCTGATGCCCATGCCCCCCCGTCAGCTCCGCCAAACGATGTGCGCCCTTGCCATCGCAGGCTTGGTTTTTGGAGCAGAGGCCCAGGAGGCTGGGATCCCCTGGTCAGAAAGGGAG
>JAIWOJ010000527.1 GCA_020216965.1 Prosthecobacter sp. | reverse complement strand
GGGCGTGAAAGAAGCTGGGCTGGGGCCAAAGCGCAATGTGGCGAGGGTGCCGCGCAACCGGCACCTGGCGGATGGGGTGGGCGAATGATGGTGAGAAGATGGAGGAAAGGAGGGGGAGAAGTTAAGTTTTCTTTGATGATTAGCCGAGATTTGATAATTTAATAAAATATCTATAATTACTATCTTGCTGACCCGACTCTCAAACTTCAATCAAACGGCCAAAGCGGCGGTGCTTGTTGCCTGTGGATTGCCACAGGTAGCGTGGCGCGTTTTGGCCGGGCAGGGGGTCGTATTGACCTTTCATGGGCTCTGTGCTGGCGCTGGGCATGGGGCGATGGATGACAGCCTGCACCTGCCGGTCTCAGTCTTTCGGGCGGTGTGTGAACTGCTGGCGCGTGATTACCGTGTGATGCCGCTGCTGGAGATGGTGCGTCTTTGGAGGGCAGGTCAAAAACTGCCGCCCAGGGCGCTGGCGATCACTTTTGACGATGGGCTAGGATCAAACTACCAGCTAGGCTACCCTGTGCTGAAGGCCCTAGGGCTGCCTGCGACGATCTTTCTCACGACGGGTTTTGTGGATGGCACGCACCCTCTGTGGTTTCAGGAAGTGGACCGTGCGGCACAAGCGCGAGGATGGGGGCGAGCGGAGCTGTATGCGGAGCTGTCACGCCTGAAGAGGCTGCCGGATGCAGAAATGCGGGAGGCGGTGTCCGCAGGGGTGGCGGGGCTGAATTTGCCCCCACCTGCCGAGGTGATGCAGCCGCTGACCTGGGATCAGGTGCGGGAGATGCTGCGGGAGGGGCTGGTGGACTTTGGCGGGCACACGCATACCCACCCGGTGCTGGCACGCTGTGATGCCGCACAGCAGGAGGCGGAGATCCAGACATGCCGTGACCGCATGGAGCAGGAGCTAGGGGTGCGCCCGGTGCTCTTTGCCTACACGAATGGTGGGCAAGGAGACTTCACCACCCAGACGCAGGCGCTGCTGAGGCGGCACGGTTTTGAGGCAGCCTTGACCATGCTGCCCGGTAGGCTCAGACCGGGGCGGGAGGCGATGGCACTGCCGCGCTATGGCAATCCGACGACAGTGCTGGAGGCCAGGGCAGTCGCCTCAGGGGCATTTGAACTGCTGCGCCAATGGAGGGGAGGGGATAGAAGATGAGTGTGCTAGCCCATTTTATCTATGCACCTGGGGGCGGAGGCGCGGAAGCCATGCTACGCGCCCTGGTGCGGGCGATGGCTGGCGGAGGCTGGCAAACGCATGTGATCGTGATGGACGGTGCGCCGTGGCCTGCGGAGATGCAGGCACTGCGTGAGACTGGGGCGCACGTCCACGACCTGGCCTGCAGCTCCTTTCTACGGGTGCGAACGTTGCGGCTGCTGATGCGGCTGCTGCGCGAGATCCGCCCTTGCGTGATGCAGACCTGGATGCACCATGCAGATCTCATCGGTGGAGTCTGTGCTCGGCTGGCTGGCGTCAGCCGGGTGGTATGGGGCATTCATTGCCGGGAGATCCATGCGGCCCCGGGGGAATCAGCAGCAAAGCTACGAGTCTTCCGCTGGCTGCTGCGTCTGTGCTCACATCTCGTGCCCAAACGCATCGTCTCCTGCTCAGCCGCCGCGGTGGAAGATCATGCCCGGCTGCTTGGTTACCCTCAGGAGAAGATGAGTTGGGTGCCAAATGGCATCAATACCGCGCGCTTTGTGCCTGATCCTGACGCACGCGCGGCGGTGCGTGAGGAGCTGCGCGTGCCTCTTTCCGCTCCTCTCGTGGGGTTCCTTGGCCGTTTTCATGAGATGAAGGATCTGACGACCTGGCTGCGTGCGGCAGCCATCCTCCAGTCGCGACGACCAGAAGTGCATTTCTGGCTCTGCGGAGGCTGTGAGCTGGACTTGCAGGATAGCGCGCGCGCGGCGCTTTCCCTGATGCATCAACGTGGACAGGTGCATTTCTCAGACTTCCGCCCTGATCCCTGGCGTGTCTATCCAGCGCTGGATTTGTTTTCACTGTCCTCTCGGACGGAGGCATGTCCCATGTCGCTCATGGAGGCGATGTCCTGCGGTGTGCCCTGCGCCGCGACGGATGTGGGCGACTGCGCGAGGCTGCTGGAAGGCGTGGGGCGTGTCGTGCCAGCGCATGAGCCAGAGGCGCTGGCGGCTGCGTGGATGGCGCTGCTGGATGCGCCCAGGACAAGCGAGGAGATCCGGCGCGTCGCGGTGGAGCGTTTTGATATTCAGGCTGCGGCGCGAAGTTATCAGCGTGTTTATGAGGAGGTGTTGGGCTCATGAAACTCTGCGCCGCCATCCTCATTCTAGCTTATGTTCCGCTGCTAGCGGAGGTGAAAATCCTGCGTGTGGACGCGCTCAGCCGGGTGATGCGAAACGACGTGCCAACAGACCAAGATACCGCCATCGAGGCAGCGCGTGGCGAGGTGGAATCCCTCCAGGTGGTGCTCCACGGGCCGGAAGGAGAGCTGAGCGGTTCAAGGCTAGAGGCCACCGACCTCAGCGGGCCAGATGGCGCAAAAATTCCCGCACCCACGATCCTACGCGAGCATTATGTCAAAGTGACGCGCTCGACGCCGATGTCTCCACTACCTCCAGGAGACTACCCTGATGCCTTGGTGCCGCAATCCTTTGATTGGCAGGCATTGCCCAAG
>JAIWOJ010000526.1 GCA_020216965.1 Prosthecobacter sp. | reverse complement strand
GCATCGCCCTCGTGGGGCCTAGCGGCTCAGGGAAAACAACCATAGTCTCCCTCCTCTTCCGCTTTTACGAGCCAACTGGCGGTGAAATCCTCATCGACGGCACGCCCAGCCGTGAGATTCCCCTCCCATTACTCCGCAGAAACCTAGCCCTCGTGCCGCAGGAGGTGCTCCTCTTTGGGGGCAGCATCCGGGAAAACATCGCGTATGGGAAGCCTGATGCCACCGAAGTCGAGATCATCGACGCAGCCAAAAAGGCCAATGCCCACCTATTCATCGAAAAACTGCCAGAAGGCTACGATACCCTCGTCGGTGAACGTGGCACCCAACTCTCCGGCGGCCAGCGTCAGCGCATCGCCATTGCCCGCGCCATCTTGGCAGATCCTGCCATCCTCATCCTGGATGAGGCCACCAGCAGCCTCGATGCAGAGAGTGAGCGGCTTGTGCAGGATGCCTTGGATAAACTCATGGAAGGCCGCACGAGCCTCATCATCGCCCACCGCCTCTCTACGGTGCGTCGTTGTGATCAGATCTTGGTCATGTCAGGCGGCACCATCGTCGAGCGCGGCACGCATGAGGAGTTGCTTGCAAAGCCTGGCGGCCTTTATGGCACCCTAGCGCGTTTGCAGTTGGAATAAATTGCAACATTCGTCGTCTTATTAGCTCTAAACTTCATCTCTCCACCTTATGAAAAAAATCATCACCCTTCTCCTGGCAGCCATTTGCATTCCTTTACATGCAGCAGATTTTCCGCCGGGGAGTCCAAAATTTAACACTAGCTTTGGTGAAGCTCTAAGCAGTGCAAAAAAAGAGGGGAAACCTGTTATAGTGGTGTTTTCCGCTTCTTGGTGCCCTCCATGCCAAGCGATGAAAAAAAATGTTTATCCTAGTGCAGAGGTAAAACAACTACATGACAAGTTTGTGTGGGTCTACTTGGACGTTGATGATGACGCTAACTCTAAAGTTGCGCAAAAATTTAAGGTCCAGGGCATTCCGCATGTGCAGTTTCTTGATAAAAATGGCAGCGCCCTCACTAGCCAAGTAGGCGGAGTTAGTCCTGCTGAATTTGCCAAGCTACTGGCCACCGTCGCTGAAAAGGCTGGCAAGTAAGCCAAAGACATTCTTCCCAGAGACCGAGGCCAGTGCACGAGGTGCCACTGGGTCGATGAATTTGGCTAAAATCAGCGATTTTGACAGGCAATCTATCCAAGAAGGCATTTCCTGCTTGGCCTGAGAGGTTGCTTTCGATGTATTGGGGGCCATGCGTTATCGACCTCTGCCTGCCGAATTTCATCAATCCAACCGCCAGCGTCTTTATCACCTCCTCCCCCCAGGATCCCTTGTGGTGCTCACGGCGAATGATGTGCTGCCTACCAACGCAGATGGGACGATGGGTTTTGTGCAGAATAGTGATCTGTTTTATCTTTCAGGCATCGATCAAGAGGAAACCTTGCTGCTGCTTTTCCCGGATGCGCCTGACCCGAAGCAGAGAGAGATGCTGTTTGTCAGGGAGACCAATGAACACATCGCCATCTGGGAAGGGCAAAAGCTGACCCAAGAAGAAGCACGCGAACGCTCAGGCATTCAGAGGGTGCATTGGTTGCAGGATTTTGAGACCCATTTCAGGCAACTGATGTGCCAGTGCTCACAGGTTTATCTGAATTCAAACGAGCATCCTCGAGCAGTCATCCAGACAGAATCTCGAGAGATGCGTCTCGCGCTCCGGGTGCGGCGTGAATACCCTTTGCATGACGTGCGCCGCCTTGCGCCTCTGATGCATGAATTGCGCCGTGTGAAGCAGCCCGCTGAATTGGGGGCGCTCAGTGAAGCGATACGCATCACGGAGGACGGCTTTCGGCGGTTGCTTCGGTTCGTCAAACCTGGGGTCTATGAGTTCGAGGTGGAAGCGGAGCTGGCGCATGAGTTCATCCGTCAGCGCGCGCGGGGGTTTGCCTACTTGCCAATCATTGCCTCTGGCGCGAATGGCTGCGTGCTTCACTACAATACAAATCACTGCGAATGCCGCGATGGTGAGATGCTGCTGCTCGATGTCGCTGCCTGCTATGGGAACTACAATGCGGACTTGACCCGAACGATCCCAGTCAATGGACGCTACACGCAGCGGCAACGCCAGGTCTATGAGGCTGTCTTGCGTGTGATGAGGGAATGCAACCAAATGCTACGCCCAGGGGTGATCCTTCGTGAGTATCAGGAGGAGGTAGGAAAACTCATGACCTCAGAATTGATCGGTCTGGGACTGCTGGACCGCGATGCTGTGGAGAAGCAAGATCCTGAGAAGCCATTGTTCAAAAAGTACTTCCCACACGGCACGAGCCACCATCTAGGAATAGACGTGCATGATGTCGGCCAAACATGGCTGCCGGTGCAAGAAGGCATGGTTTTTACCATCGAGCCTGGCATTTATATCCGTGAGGAGGGTCTAGCCGTTCGGCTTGAGAACAATTACCTCATTGGAGCAGACCGGAATACGGACCTGATGGCCTCCATCCCGATCGAGGTGGAAGAGATCGAAGAGCTGATGAATGCGGCTCACTGACCCTTGGCTATCTTTTAGGCTTCTTTGTCTGTGAGCAGTTTTTCTTTTTCACTCGGGATTAAGTGGCGGGAGCCTTCTGCCACCTTGCTAGGGCAAAGGAGAGCCAGCCTGCCATCAGGAGCAGTCCGCCGATGGGGGTGACTGGTCCTAGCCA
>JAIWOJ010000525.1 GCA_020216965.1 Prosthecobacter sp. | reverse complement strand
CAGATGCCAGATTGGGCGTGCGCAAATGGCGGTGTAGTCAAGGCGATCGTGAGCCTTTGATAAAAATCTACGGAAGCTCTTGCGCGTTTTCTCAGGGCAGTTTGCCGGGTTGATAGGCGGCTGCTAAGTCCACCTTAAATCTCCAGGTAATAACCTCATCAGGCTGGTCAGCAGCCCGTTTGAAGCTAAGTGTTACGGCACAGTCATCGCGGCGGAGTCGAAAGGGCAATCGGTAGGTCACCTGCTGAGTCGCTGGATCAAATTGTGCAGGTACAATGCCGAGTCCTGCCACGCGCATTTTGACGGATTCAGGTATGATGGGAGCCATCCTAGCTAGTCCAACTGTGATGATGGGTTGCCGCTCTGGTACCACTTCATCGGGTGCAGGTGATAGGGTGATTAGCGCATTGCCCCCGGCGTCCTTGGCTTTAGCTGCCAGGAAACGATTGCTGGAAACATCCCCACGGCCTCGGAAGCTGGTAGCCAGCTTGAAATTGGTGTCATTTTCCCCGTGAATGATGTAGCGGCCGAGTTTTCCCAAGGGTGTTTCCCACGTGACCTTTTGGCTATTGACCGTCACAAGCGTCTCGTATCCGACCTGAGCTCCCAGCTCCATGATCCCGTCGTCAAAGATGCCAAATGGGTAGGCGAAGGAAGTGCAGGGGACTCCCAAGTTTATTTCCAGGAATTCTTTGGAGTCTTTTAACTCAGAAAGTAGCCACAGTTGCTGTTCAGATGCCGTGCGCGCCTTGGTTTGGCGTAGGCTTTCGTGAGAAACACTGTGGCTGCCGATCTCACAGCCATGCTTCATCATCTCTTTGACCTGAGCCCAACTGAGGGAGCGACCTCCGATGTTCACATACTTTTTGTATAGATACACCGTGAACGGAAAGCCATACTGCTTGAGGATAGGGAAAGCGTGTGTATAGACACCTTCCCAGCCGTCATCCATGGTAATGACGATCGCCTCCTCGGGGATGTTTTTCTTACCTTTCCGCCACTCAAGCACATCGCTGAGCGGAATCACTGGAATTCCAGACTCTTTCACAGCCCGCATCTGCTCCTGAAATTTAGAAGCAGAGATGATCATGGGGCTTCCGCCGCGCTCACGAAAATCATGATAGCCCAAGATGGAGACGACAGATGATTTGTTTAGCTCAAAGGCTGGAGCTTCAGTGGGCGGAGGAGGGGCTGAGACCTCAAAAACGGCGCTGTTGAGCACCCTTGCCTCAAGAGCCTGTTGCTCCGGGCTTAGAGGGGCTTCCGGCGGCGCTGTTGGGCGCTGCTTTGGGGCTTCTTCCACGGTCAGTCCTGCTAGTCGTGCTAGACGATCTAGCTTGGACTCCAGCCGTTTGCACGAACCCAGGATGGGCGGCAGGAGCAGGAGAGAAAGGCAGAGCACAGGGCGGCAAAGCATGGCTCTATCCCGTAGTCAGGGGAAGCCGTATTGCAACCAGGGCGCTGCGAGAGGGGGCCCAGAAGATGTCCGCTCAGTCTTTGCAGAGCTTGGAAACTTCCCTTGACCCTGGGGAGGCCCGCTTTTAGCATCTAATGAACTGGATTTTCGCGAGTTGGCGGCGATTTTGGAGGGCTTTTGACAGAAGAGCCTGGACGCCCCCGACCGGGGCTTTCCACACCCATCTTTCTCTAAACTTTTCCCCTATTTCTCAGCATGTTAGGCAGTCTTTTTGGTTTTGGCGTTAAGGACATCGGCATTGACCTCGGTACCGCAAACACCTTAGTCTATGTCAAAGATCACGGCATTGTTCTGCGGGAGCCCTCTGTGGTCGCGGTTAAGTCCAGCAGCAACGAGGTCGTTGCGGTGGGTGATGATGCAAAGCGAATGCTGGGCCGCACACCCGGCGGCATTACAGCGATTCGCCCGCTTAAAGATGGCGTGATTGCCGACTTTCGTGTCACCGAGGCGATGTTGCGCCACTTCATCCGTAAGGTGCATAACAACCGGCGTGCCGTGCGCGGACCGCGCGTCGTCATCGCAGTGCCCTCTGGCATCACAGAGGTAGAAAAACGTGCCGTCAAAGAGAGTGCGGAGGCCGCAGGGGCGCGTGAGGTTTATTTGATTGAAGAGCCGATGGCTGCAGCCATTGGTGTGGGGCTGCCAGTGCAAGAAGCTGCTGGCAACATGATTGTGGACATCGGCGGGGGGACCACGGAGGTCGCTATCATTTCTCTTTCCGGTATCGTTTATAGCCGCAGTGTGCGTGTCGCAGGTGATGAACTGGATGAGTCTATCATCAACTACATGAAGCGCGCCTACAACCTCATGATCGGTGAGCGCACGGCAGAGGAGATCAAGCTGCGTATCGGCAGCGCCTTCCCACTTGGCAAAGAGACGACCATGGAGGTGAAAGGACGCGATATGGTAGCCGGTCTGCCAAAGACTATCACCATCACCAGTCAGGAAGTCCGCGAGGCTATGCTCGAACCACTCAATGCCATCATTGATGCGGTGCGCACCACTTTGGAGCGCTGCCCACCTGAACTCGCTGCTGATCTTGTGGATCGTGGTATTATGTTAGCTGGTGGTGGAGCATTATTGCGCGGCTTGGATAAACTGCTTCAGGAAGAGACCGCCCTACCCGTCCATGTGGCCGAAGATCCCCTCAGTGCAGTTGGAGAGGGTGCTGGTCGGGTTCTGAATGAGCTCGAATTCTTGAAAAAAGTGAGCACTACCGAGGTGTGACCACGCCGTTAA
>JAIWOJ010000524.1 GCA_020216965.1 Prosthecobacter sp. | reverse complement strand
TGGATGGCATCAGCGGCGGCATCCACGAGCTTTCCCATCATGCCAACGATGAGCACCGCCTCAGCATGTACCAGCGCGTCAACGAGCATCAGGTCAAACTCTGGGCCGAGTTCCTCGCCAAGATGCAGGCCACGAACGAAGGCGAGCGCAGCCTGCTGGAAAACAGCATGATCCTGCTCACCAGCAGCCTCATGGATGGCAATGCTCACGACTCCCGCCAGCTCCCCGTCGTCCTCGCAGGCAATGGTGGTGGCACTATCCAAGGCGGCCGTTTCCACGACTACAGCCAAGACGAAAACCGCAAACTCTGCCGCCTCCACATCGCCCTGATGGACCGCATGGGAGTCCACACCGCCCACTTCGGCGATGCGGAAAACGCGTTGGCGATTTAGACCGAATTCCGAACTTCACCGGAATCGGGACGTTACTTTTCCGGGAAACTTCAGATTTCGGAGGCTAAATTAATTGCGAAGAAGTTCCGTCTGATCAGGTAGGCGCAAGCAATTCTTTAGTTGGCTTCTTGTGCTTCACAGGGCTAGATATTTTGACTGACCAAACCCAAAAAAGAGACTCGATGACTCCTAGCGAACTGGCTTCTCTACCAGACCCTTCTCACCTTTCCAGCGAGGCTCAGGCGCTTTGGCAGGTAAAAAATGGGAGTTGGGATGCAGCACACAATATCGCTCAAGAGATTCATACCCGGATGGGGTCTTGGATTCATGCGCTGCTGCATGTCATCGAAGGAGATCAGTGGAATGCAGATTACTGGTTTTCCAAGGCTGGAAAACCCTCGCGCAAGCCCGCAGAGATTGAAATTTTGTGGGAGGAAATCGCTCGTGAGGTGCTTCAGTGAGTGCTGAATCCACACAGGAATGGGTGGAAGTCGAGATCTCAGATCAGTTGGATTTACATACCTTTCAGCCTCGGGAGGTCAGCAGTCTTTTAGAAGACTACCTTCATGAGTGCCAACGACGGGGCATCTTGAATGTGCGCATTATTCACGGCAAAGGCACGGGGGCTTTACGGGTAGGGGTGCATCAGAAGCTGGCGCAAATGAGCATCGTGGCGCGGATCACTTGGCCGGCGAGTGCGGAGACTGGTAGCTGGGGGGCGACTTGGGTGCAACTCCACCAGTGCACAGCCAACGATCCCAGCGCAGAGTCAAAATAGGCTTATCCTGGTTTTGTTAGGCTTCGTTCGCTCGCAAAGGCAGCTTGGATATTCCTCTGGCTATCAGCGTCCGCCGTGACGCTTGTTGAAGTCGTTCTTAAAGCCATCCGCGAGGATTTGTTCGACTTTGGTGATCTGGATGATGCCAGCGTACACTTCGACGACTCGATTGCCAGCCTCATCATCAGGAGAGAGCAGGTCTGTAGGTCCATAATCACCGCAGAGATCTGCACCACGCCCTAGCACAGCTTTGAGGACTTCATTCACCGCCTTTGCACGTTGCTGGCTAAAACGGATATTGACGGCATGGCTACC
Source organism: Prosthecobacter sp. (assembly GCA_020216965.1). Lineage (GTDB taxonomy): Bacteria > Verrucomicrobiota > Verrucomicrobiia > Verrucomicrobiales > Verrucomicrobiaceae > Prosthecobacter. The sequence goes on along the minus strand of JAIWOJ010000524.1, from coordinate 1,243 downwards.
CGTATTTGAGGCATAGCCCACGACCAAGACTTGGCAGTCCGGGTTGGCTAAGAGTTCGGCTACGTCTGGGGTGGCTAAGGCTTGCTTGAGCTCATCGACTTGCTGCGGTTTGAGGCGAGTCTGGCCATTGTCAAAGGAGACGGTAGCGATCCGTGCCGCGTTTTTGAGGCGCGTGACAATCTCACGAAGCATTTCTTTATCAGCATCGCTGAAATGGCTGTTAGCCTTTTCGATGCGCTCCATCAGGAAGGTGCGCATGCGATCGTCCACGATTCTCTTTTCATAAGATGCTTGTTCGAGGTCGTTTTGTAAGGTGAGGCTTCCTTTGATAACGTCTAGGTGCTCGTCTTTAGTCTCTTGGCTCGGTAATGGCGCGGGAGGTTCATCTGGGAGTGGGGGGGCTGGGTCAGAGGGCAAGTTGGAGGCCATCAGGGCATTTTTCGATGGCTCAGGCTTAGGCGTGGCATCCTGCGGCGGTGTTGCCAGGGTTTTTTCTGCCTCCGCAGGGGCTGGGCTTGGTGTTGTGGAGGCAACTTCTGCTGCCGGGAGTGCCGTCGATGCCATGTCAGGCTTCTTGGGTTCTTCTTGAGCAATCACAGCCGTTTGTTGAGGCTGAGTTTTGTCAGCGGCTGTAGGGGAGCTGTTTTCTGCGGTGGGGGCAGAGGCTACCTGGGCGGTTTTGCGCGCTTTGACCTCAAGCGTAAAGGGCCGTGTTTCCTCATTGCCATCTTTTTTCACCGCCACGAATTCGCCTTTGAATTTGCCTGCCTTGGCTGGGGTACCTGTGAGACGCCAACTGCCAGCCGCTGTGGGGATGGCCTCTACTTCGAGACCGCTGGCGGCATCGCCATTCCAACGGATTTTTAGGGAGTTGGCACCATTCACAATCTTCGTGTAGCTGGTGCTGGGAATGGCTTTCCCTTCATCAAGAGGGAGCATTTGAGACTGGAACACCCATTCGAGCTTTGTGACTTCTTTCACAATCACCCTGAGCATACTCGGCACAGCCGTTATCTCCCCACGGAAGGCATGGATGGTCACCTCGTGCTCGCCAGCTTGCTTGGGTGCACCGGTGACAAAGTAGTCCCAGCCCCCATCAAATTCGACACCGCTATCGAGACTCAAGCCTTCGGGCAGCTTCGTGGCATCGCGGTCAAGCTCTCCATTCATGATGCTGACCCGAACATCAGTAATTTCTCGTCCTTGCACAACCTCTACCATGGTCGGCTCAATGATGATTTCC
>JAIWOJ010000523.1 GCA_020216965.1 Prosthecobacter sp. | reverse complement strand
CAAAGAATCTTTTTCTGCGGGATTCTGCGGGTGCCGGTGTTTGTCATAATGAGGAGGTGTGTATAGATCCCAGCACCTCATCCCGCACTGCCATGAATGACGACGAACTCCATCGCCTGCTCCGCCAGCATCCCGCACGGGTGCCGCTGGCAGCCTCGTTTGACCGCGAGGTCTGGTCACGCATCGAAGCCGAGAGCACCCGCACGCTCGGCAGTCTCGTAGCGGAGCTTTTCGAGCGCACGCTGGCCCACTTTGCCCGTCCTCTAACGGCGGCAGTCACGCTGGCTGTGTTTACTCTGAGCGGCCTCGGCATCGGCTGGAGCTGGCATCGCCATGACATGGATGAACGTGCCGCGCTGGCCTACCAGCAGGCGATCAATCCGCTCTACCGCGCCGGATGGGAGGCGGGCCGATGAAAAAGGGCGCTATCATTCTCCTCGTGGCCGTGGTGCTGGGTGTGTGCATGTTTTTCTGCACACGCCTCATGCTGGGGCATCTGGATGAGCGCATCATGCCCACTGAGCACGGCAGCCGCCTGCCTGAGCTGAGCTGGCTGCGTCATTCATACCAGCTCACCGACTCGCAGTTTGAGAACATCCGGCGTCTGCACGCTGCGTATCTGCCCACTTGCGAAAAACTCTGTGCTCGTGTCCAAGAATCGGATGCACGCGTGCTGAACCTCGGGCTCACACCGGGCCAGCCCGTGAGTGCCGAGCTGGCAGCGGCCCTGCGTGAGCGCGGCCAGCTCGCGGCGGAGTGTCAGGAAGCTCTCCTCAAACACATTCATGAAACCGCCGCGTGCATGGACGCCGAGCAGGCCGCCCTCTACCGCGCCCGCATGATCCCTCACGCGCTCGGTGTGAGCTGCTGTGCCACCCAGGAGCCCCACTCCCACTAGCCCCTGGATGAGTGACAATGCACCAGACGCTGATCTTGAGGCCATGCGCCGTCTCAGCAGCGGGGACGACCTCGCGCTGAACGGCATCATGCACCGCTGGCGGGACAAGCTGGCCGCGTATCTCTACCGCAGCACCGGCAGCCATGAGGCCGCGTGTGATCTCGCGCAGGAGACTTTTGTGAAGCTCTACCAAAGCCGTCACCGCTACCAGCCAGGTGCGCCTTTCAGCAGCTACCTTTTCCGCATCGCGGCCAATCTCGCACGGAATCATGCACGCTGGCGCAAACGGCATCCTGCCGTCTCCATCGAAAGTGAAGAAGGACATGGAGCCGATGATTTGACCGATGAAGCCGGAACGCCCGAGGAGAACCTTCAGGCTCGCGAGCTGCATCAACGCATCGAAAAAGCCCTGGCCTCATTGCCGCAAGATCTGCGCGAGCCGCTGCACCTCTTCACCTATGAAGAAATGAGTCAGTCCGACATTGCCGCCGCTCTGGGATGCAGCGTCAAAGCCGTGGAGACCCGCATTTACCGCGCCCGGCAGATGCTGCGCGGCCTGCTGGATGGCGAGGCACGCTGAGCATCCATTGCGGCTGAGAGCGCGTGGATTGTCATTCATCAGGGATGTTCCGGGCTGCGGTGTTTGGCGTGATGAAGGGCAATCCCCTCGCCACAACAAACACAAAACGAACACACCATGAAAACGATCCAACGCATCCTCCTCACCACGGGCCTCATCGCATCCGCCATGCTGCTCGCCTCCTGTCAGGCCCCCTCATCGATACCCACCGCCGCCGTGAGCTGTGACAAGTGCCGAACCATTCACTTCCAAGCCCCGTCCTCAGGCTACGGCCCTGGAAACAAAGGCATCGTCACCCTTCGGCACGCGGAGAGCATGTCGTGCCCCGACTGTGAGAACCAAGTCATCGCAATGCTGAAAACCGGCAGCCTCACCAAGCATGTTTGCAGCTCCTGCGGTGGCACGCTCAATCATTGCAAGCAGCATTGATGATCAGACCTCAGAACGTCAGGCCGGTGTCCCACAAAGGCACCGGCTTTTTTCATGCCTTTGAACTCGCGAGCCACCACGACGTGAGGAATGGAGCAGTGATTCGTGGAGGATCGGGCCATCTCGGCAGGGTCTGGCTGCTGCGATCTCCATGCTTTGCCATCGCGTGACCACCCATACTCCGCCGAGGGCGAGGCAGGCGGGAAATAGGTCGCGTTCATCGCCGGATTGCCCGTCTCGTAGTTAAAGAGGCTCATCAACTCATGCGGATTCGGCAAACGCCAGTCACTGTAGCCGCCGGTGGTCTGAGCTGAGGCATTATTGACCGAGTTTTCCCACGTCATCTCGCCCGCGTCGGCCTTCTGCCACATCAAACCGGTCACATTGTCCGTGATCGTGCCGTCGCCATTGTCGGTGAAGCTCTGCGGATTCGCGGATGGAGTCGTCGTGTAGTCGCTGTCCTCGCCGAAGGTCGTCGTCGTGCTCACCACCTGGCTCGTGTCCGGCAGCTTCACCTCCGACCACGCGCCCATCGGGTAAGCCGTGAGGCGGTTTGCCGGAGCCGTGCCCGCGGTCGGCGTGTAAGTCTGCGTCGTCGTCAGCACTGGGCCGCTGAGCACACCGCCCACCAGTGCCTGCGCACGCCAGGTCATCGTCAGCGAGCGAGGGTCCACCTTGCGATCAGGCAGTGTTTTGAAACTGGAAGGGGTGTCGCCGGGAGCGCCAGGGCATGGATGGCAAGGCGCATGGCGCAGGCGCTATCAAAGAGATAACGACAAGCCGTGCAACGCAGCCAGTCATGCCCTGCCGCCACGGCCCGGAGGGT
>JAIWOJ010000522.1 GCA_020216965.1 Prosthecobacter sp. | reverse complement strand
CATGTCGGCTGGAATGAGGCACGCGGCTTTTACTACTGCGTGATGGAGCTGGCGGACGATGCTGAGGAGGGGCCGAATTTTCAAAACCTACAAACCTATGTTCCCCGCACCCTAGGCACAGACATGAAGCGCCACGGTCGGCTGGACCTTGTCTTCTGCCGTGATGCAGGGGTGTACCTGGCTGACGCGCTGCATTACATGCACAACCATGGGCTCACGCATCGAGACATCAAACCCTCCAACATCATCTTCTGCGGTGGGGTGTGTAAGCTGGCAGATATTGGTCTCGTGGCAGCGCTGGGCGAGCGGACTTTCGTTGGCACAGAGGGATTTGTGCCGCCGGAAGGGCCAGGCACCCCCCAGGCTGATATCTACAGCCTGGGCAAGGTGCTCTATGAGATGAGTAGCGGCAAAGACCGCATGGAATTTCCCGAAATCCCGGCCAATCTGAGCGATGAGGAGTGGCCCTTTTGGGTCGATCTGAATCGAGTCATCTGCAAAGCCTGCGCGCCAGATTTGAAGGAGCGTTTTCAGAATGCAGGTGAGTTTGCAGAGGCACTCCAACGTGTCGGGGAAAAACGGGTCGAGAGCCTGCCACGCCGCCTAGCCCGCGCCGCCGTGTTGACGCTGCTGACTTCCACCGCTGCTGGAGCTGCCCTGCATGCTGCAAAATACCAGCAGCACTGGGCCTATGAGCTACCTCTCCCCGTCAAGCCTGCCCCCGCCCCCGTGCAGCCTGTGCCTGGAAAACCCTGGCAAAATCTAGATGGCCTGTGGTTCAGCTACGCTAAAGACCGCCATATCGCCGATTTGCCTGTCGAAGTCGCGCCTTTCCGCGTCTTTTTGGAGGCCACCCTACGCGCCGCTGCCTTTGATGTGGTGCCCTACTCTGCCCCGGATAAGCGCGTGCTGAACTGTGTGATGGTGCCCGCCGCTGATGCCGATGCCTTTTGCGCATGGATGACCTCTCGTGACCGCCGCAGCGGGCGGTTAGATATCGACCACGAATACGCCTGGAAGGCCGCGAATATCAAGCTGCCCGCAGGCATGACGCCCACGCCAGGAAGAAGTGCTATCCGCACCGAAGTGGTGCGTGTGCTCTATGGTAGCGTCAGCATCAGCACCACCCCGCCCGGTGCTGAGGTTTTGAATGGAGAACTGGTCGTCGGACGCACTCCCTTACGCCTCGACAAAACCCGTGCCGATAAGTTTGCCTTTGAAGTCCGCCTGCCGGGCTACAAAAGCGAGACGCTTTCTGGTGAGCTCAAGCCAGGTCAATCCATGAGCTTTAACCTCCGTCTCAGGGCCACGGGCGCAGTGGTATTTAGCAAACCGTGGGAAAACAGCTTGGGCATCAAGCTCTTGCCACTAGGCAGAGCCATGCTAGCTGCCATAGAGACACGCAGGCGAGACTTTGCTGAATTTGCGCGCAGCACGAATCTGGAGGATGTGCCTGGCCGCGTTTTAGAAACAGGCCCCGACCTGCCAGTGACAAATGTCTCCCGCAGTGATGCGGAGCAGTTCTGCCGCTGGCTGACGGACCGTGAGCGCGCGAAGGGGCTTCTGGAGCCCGATCAGGCCTACCGCTTGCCCACGGATGATGAATGGAGCATGGCTGTGAACCTACCCCGTGAAATCGGTGCTAGCGCCGCCCAGCGAAGCGCCGCCATCGGGGGCTTTTACCCCTGGGGCTTCACCGCCATCCCGCCTGAGCGCACGGGTAACTTTGCCGACAAATCCTCTGACGCCACGGGGAAAAACGCCATTCCTGGCTACAACGATGGCTTTGCCGCTGCTGCACCGGTGGCCAGCTTCCGCGCAGACTCCCGAACTCAAGCCCATGACCTAGCTGGCAATGTCTGGGAGTGGGTCTCAGATCCCTGGTCAGCCGAGGGCGGCGGCGTCGTCCGCGGTGGTAGTTACACGACCTATCTCTCCCGCGAACTGCTCGCTTCCTACCGCAGACAAGTCGCTGCGGATGCCAGACTCCCGGACATCGGCTTCCGCCTGATCCTGAGCGCAGAGGGCGTGCGCGCACGTGATGAGGACTAAGGAATCATGCCCGCTGCCACTGAACCACATCCCGCTCAGCTCAAAGACTGGTTTGATGAAAATCGTCACCATCGACTCGCTCAAGATCTCAAGGCACTGAGCAAAGATTTTCGGCATCAGGAATTTCTGAACCTCACCCTGGATGGGCTAGAAGCCCGCAGTCTCATGCAGCGGCTGCATCAGTGCGCCCTAGCCGCAGATGCTACTCTGCCGGGCAGTTACCGACAGAAAGCGCGCCTTTTGCAAAAACTGGCCCCCAAGATCGGCCACAGCTTTGTCACCATCTTCACCTGCGATTTCATCGCGACCTTCGGGCTGGAGGACTTTGATTTTTCCATGGAGGCGCTGCGCACACTAACCCGATTCGGCTCCGCAGAATTTGCCGTGCGCCCGTTCATCGCCGCTGATCCTGCGCGTGCCCTAGCCATCATGCACTTGTGGAGCCATGACCCGTGCGAGCATGTGCGCCGCCTAGCCAGCGAAGGCAGCCGCCCCCGCCTACCCTGGGGCATGAAATTGAAACCCCTCATTCAAGATCCCAGCCTCAGTGCCCCGATTCTGGACAGCCTGCGGGAAGACCCCTCCGCCTATGTGCGGCGCTCTGTCGCCAACCACCTCAACGACATCACCAAAGATCATCCCGAATGGGTGCTTGAGAAACTCGAAGCCTGGGGATCCAAGCACGAAG
>JAIWOJ010000521.1 GCA_020216965.1 Prosthecobacter sp. | reverse complement strand
TTCAAAGGGCTATGACGGCAAGACCTGCTGGGTTCATCCTAGGGCCGGTGCCATCCCTGGTGCAGCGCCAACGATCGTGCTGACGATGCAAAAGCTGCTGCTGACGGGGAGTGATGTTTTCTATGCGCTGAATGAGACACGCAGTGCGGACTTGGGGGTGACTTGGAGCCCGGTGACCGAGCATGGGGAGACACTTGGACGGCGGAATGAGCCAGGTGGGGTGGTCGTGGCGGCTTGTGATTTCACGCCCAAGTTTCATGCAAAAAGCGGCAAGCTGCTGGGCATCGGTCACAATGTGCGTTATCGCGATGAAAAGGTCATCCATGACCGGCGGCGCGAGACGGTATGGTCCGTCTATGATGCAGAAAAGCATGTCTGGACGCCATGGGCGGCACTGGAGATGCCTGCGGAGGCAAAGTTTTTCAGTGCAGGGGCGGGCAGTGTGCAGCGGTTTGATTTGGAGAATGGCGATGTCCTTTTGCCGATCTATTTTAAGGGAGAGAAAGACAAATATTACCGCGTCACCGTGCTGCGTTGTGCTTTTGATGGCCAGCGGCTGAAATACCTAGAACAGGGCTCTGAGCTGGCTCTGGAGAGTGGACGTGGTGTGTATGAGCCCTCCATCACACGCTGTGCGGGTAAGTTTTACCTCACCCTGCGCAATGATACGGCGGGCTATGTCGCGGTGAGTGATGATGGGCTGCATTTTGGCCCGATCCAGCCGTGGAAGTTCGATGATGGCAGCGAGTTGGGGAACTACAATACCCAGCAGCATTGGGTGACGCACCGCGATCGGCTGTATCTTGTTTATAACCGAAAAGGGGCACACAATGACCACGTCATGCGCCATCGTGCGCCACTCTTTATGGCGGAGGTAGAGACGAAAACGCTGACGGTGAAGCGGGCGACGGAATGCATCCTGGTGCCTGAGCGCGGCGCGCGGCTGGGGAACTTTGCCGTCACGGAGGTGAGTGAAAACGAGACTTGGGTGACGGTGGCAGAGTGGATGCAAACGCACGCGCCCCATGTCATCATCCCGCCTGACAATGCCTTTGGCGCGGACAATACGGTCTGGGCAGCCCGCATCCTGTGGAAGGATTGAAAGGGCAGCCGGTGCTTGCGCGGCGGCGTTTCCCGCCTAATTCCCGCGCCCCCTTCCATGCACCGCTTCCATTATCAACAAGGTCAGCTCTTTTGTGAAAACGTCAGCCTCCAGGCGCTGGCGGAGAAATATGGCACGCCACTCTATGTCTATTCAAAGGCGACCGTGACGGACCATTTCACCCGTCTGGACGCGGCACTGGCGGGGCTGGATCATCTGATCTGTTATGCGGTGAAGGCGAATTCCAACCTCTCCATCCTGGCCACCATCGCGCGGTTAGGCGGGGGCTTTGACATCGTTTCGGCAGGTGAGCTTTACCGCGTCATCAAAGCGGGCGGGGATCCGGGTAAATGCACCTTTGCCGGCGTGGGCAAGACGCGGGCTGAGATCGAGTATGCGCTCCAGCAGGGCATCTACAGCTTCAATGCCGAGTCTGAGGCGGAGCTGGCCTTCATCAATGAAGTGGCGGGCAGCCTGGGCAAAAAAGCCCCTGTGGCGGTGCGGGTGAACCCGAACGTGGACGCCAAGACGCACGCCAAGATCACGACTGGGAAAAGCGAAAATAAGTTCGGCATCGATTTTGACCGCATCCCCGAGGTGTATGCCCGCATCGCCAGTGACATGCCGCACCTTATCATTCGCGGCCTGCAGATGCACATCGGCTCTCAGCTCACGAGCGTGGACCCGTTTGTGGAAGCGGTGAAAAAAGTCTCTCCCCTGGTGGCCGAGATGAAGGCCAAATATGGTTTGGAGTTCTTCAGCATCGGCGGCGGCATCGGCATCAATTACCGCCAGTGTCTGGATTCTGGAGATGCCTCCTGGTGGGAGAAAAATAGCGCCGAACAGCACCCGCTGACCATCCAGAAGTATGCTGAATCTGTCGTGCCCCTGCTCCAGCCGCTGGGCCTGCGCATTCTGTGTGAACCTGGCCGTTTCATGGTGGGGAATGCGGGTGCGCTGCTGACCCAGGTGCTGTATGAAAAGCGCGGTGCGGCCAAGACCTTCAAGATCGTGGATGCGGGCATGAATGACCTCATCCGCCCCACTCTCTACGAAGGTTGGCACCAAATCGTGCCGCTCAAGCAGCCGACGACGGCGGAAACGGAGTTGGCAGACATCGTCGGTCCGATTTGTGAGACGGGCGATTATCTCGCCCAGAACCGTGAAGTCGCACCTGTGAAAGCGGGTGAATACATCGCCGCCATGAGCGCGGGTGCCTATGGCTTTACCATGGCTTCCAACTACAATACCCGCCCCATGCCTGCGGAGATTCTGGTGGATGGCGATCAAGCCCACCTGGTGCGCGAGCGCCAGACGCTGGATGATGTGCTCAAAGGTGAGCATGTGGTCTAGCCGGAGCGCTGACGAAGAGCGGCGCTGGAAACAGTCTGCCGTCTGCGCGGCGGCAGGCTTCAGGATGTGACGCTGCGGAGATAGCCCCTTTGCCTTGGCAGCGTTTGATCCACGCCATGAAGCCACTTCTTTTTCTGCTTTGTCTGTCTCTATCTCTATCTGCTGTCTCTGCTGAGGATGGGCTGAAGTCCGCCCTAGCCTTCCATGCCTCCTTTGATGTTGGGATGAATGCTGACTACAGCCGGGGTGACAAGACTTGCTTCATCAGGAAAGGGAAGGAGCTGGT
>JAIWOJ010000520.1 GCA_020216965.1 Prosthecobacter sp. | reverse complement strand
CAGTGTCTTTTCCAATCTGGTTGATGCGTCTGAGCAGACTCCTTCTCCACTGGCCAGGGCAGGCCCATCGCGATCCATTTCTCAAGATCAGCAATCTGCTCTGGCTTGAGTTTATCCCCTTTTTTAGGCATCGGCTCCACGCCCGGCGCGTGGGAAATTGCCTTGATTAACTTTGAAGCCGCAGGATTCCCCGGCTCCACGACTTTGCCGTAATCTCCTCCTTTGAGCAGCGCGGCACGCAGATCCACCCGCAGTCCATTCTCATGCTTGTGACCGCCGTGGCAGTCATAGCAATTCTCCGCCAACACAGGGCGGATGCGCTTTTCAAAAAACTCCACTTGGTCTGGCGCAAAAACGGCGTTCACCCCCTCTCCAGCTAGAGGCAAGAGGGGGCAGACAGCAAAAGCAGCCAGCAGGAAAATCAGACGTTGGAACATGGGGGGCATCGGGGGGCGTCGGCTTGATGCATCAAAGCATCACACTCTTCCATACGAACGTGGCGCTTTTGCCTTACACATCGCTTTTGTACAAAAGCACAATGGCTAACAGGCTGAAAAGATGAGGGCAAATCATCCTCACCCGCGATGAAGCGAGCTCTTGCCGACGTTACTCCTGCTCCTATGCGCCCGATTGCATCATGCTTCCTCCTCTTCGCCAGCTTCATCGCTTTCCCCTGCCTTAGCGCAGCAGCTCCTGAGGCGGTTGAACTAGACGCCGCGAAATTTCCCAGCATCCAAGCTGCCCTGGATGCACTGCCTGCCACCGGCGGCCTCGTGCGGCTGCCACCCGGTCTGGTCGAGATCACCCAGCCACTCCTTGTCAAAACGGGAGATACCCGCATCCTCGGCAGCGGCGCAGCCACCTGCATCAAAAACCTGAATGAAGAGGGAAAGCCTGCCCTCATCCTGCGTCCACCCACGCTCGATGCAGACAAAAAAGCCCGCCTCTGGCGCGTGCAATTGGCTGACTTTCGCCTCGAAGGCCAGGCCAAAAGTGGCGACGGGATCTACGCTGAAGGCATTCAAGAAATCTATCTCGAAGGCTTGAGTATCGATCACCACGGCGGCCATGGCATCCATTTGGTAAGCTGCTTTGAAGATCCCCGCATCGCCGACTGCATCCTCACTTACAATCAAAAGAGTGGCCTCGAGATATTTGATTGCCACGACATCGTGGTTAGCGCCAACCACTTTGAAGAAAACCAGGATGCCCTACGCTGCCTGGATAGCTTTAACCTCTGCATGACAGGCAATAACATCGACGACCATCTCGGCCATGGCATCGTCATCGAAAACACCTACGGTTCCGTGGTCAGTGGCAACATGATCGAGGAATGCAACGGCACCGCCATCATCCTTGATCGCGATGCCTACGGCATCACCCTCAGTGCCAACGTCATTGCCCACCACCTTGGCGGTGGCATTGATCTCCGCGACGCTCATGGCTGCTCCATCAGCGCCAATACCTTCGTGCTCGCCCATCGTTTCGGAGTCCGCCTCGGGCCTGAGACCGCCCGGCACAGCATCAGCGGTAACAGCTTTACCAACAGCTACATCGGGCAAGGCCAGGACAAACGCCCCGCCACTGGGCCCACCCCCATGCACATTGATGAAGGCGCGGGCATCTGGGTGGATGGCGGCAAGGATAGCGTCATCACCGGCAACAGTTTTACAGGGCTGGGCACTGCCGCCGTCTGGGCTACAGCCACTGCGGAGGGGCTGCTCATTTCCCAAAATCTCTGCCGCGACTGCGGGCGCAAACTCCCCAAAGATGCCCCCTGGATCGCCGTCCCAGAAGGCAAAGATCACCTCATCCGCGACAACCTGATCCGGCAGGGAAAATAGCGCATCTTCCCAAAGGCCACCTGTCACGGCTTCCCTAGCACCTGCTGGATGACCTCATACGCCTCCTGCCGCACAGCATCCGGGAAATCGTGCTCGCTATCCGGGTGCCGGATGGTCAGCCCGCCAACAGCCCCTAGCAGCTCAAAAACAGGTGCCGCAGCCGCAGCGATCCGGTCCACACTATCCCAGCGGAAATTCCCATCCCGCAGGGGCGCATTTACAAAAACACGCCGCGGGGCCAGCGCAGCAATCAGCTCATAATAATCAAAAGGCACATCCTGCGGACGCCCTAGATAGTCCCCCATCTTCAGCATGTAGCGCTCTTGCACCCAGCCTTTGATATTCCCGCCGTAGTAGTCCAGCACAGAATCAAAACCGCAACTACTCACCAGCACCTGAATCCTAGGCTCAAAGACAGCCGTAAAAATCCCATTGTGCCCGCCTAGAGAGTGCCCGATGACGGCAAAACCCGCCTCCTTCCGCACCTCCGCAAGGCTTTCCAACAAATCCAAGCCACGGATATTGTCCCAGATGGCCTTCATCGTACCACTGGTAAAACCTAGTGCCTTAAGATCAGGCTGATACTGCGCCAGCAAGGGATAGCTAGGTGCCAGCGTCACATAGCCGCGTTTCGCGAGCTCCGCCGCATATTGCCGGTGTGGTTTCCCGCCCAATCCCACCACCACCTTGTGGCCGATCTGGTTCTCCGTGCGATGCAGGCATAGCACCGCAGGCACCGCCTTTCCCGCCAGGGCGGCCTTTGGCAGGCAGAGGTAGGCAGGCACCCTGCCCCCCTGCCCTGGCGTGGACTGATAGCTCACGAGCCGCCTCACATAGAGACCGCAGTCTGCCTCCTCCTCCACCCGCAGATCCAACGGGCAGCGCTGCTCACGACCAGG
>JAIWOJ010000519.1 GCA_020216965.1 Prosthecobacter sp. | reverse complement strand
AGGGCCACGCTGGGCGGTTTTTTGCTGCTCTACGCGGTGGCGGCCTATCTGATGGTGGAGCGCGGGCTGGCCTACATTCACCAGACGCCGATCTTTGGCCCGTTGCTGACGGAGCGGCTGGTTTATCTGATGTTCTTTTTCTTTGCCGTCATGCTGGTGATCTCAAACGCCACCATCACGGGCATGAGCCTTTTTCGCCGCAAGGAGATGGAATGGCAGGTGGCCCTGCCGCTGCCTACGCGCAGCCTGGTGCTGTGGAAGACGCTGGAGGGCATGGCGCTGGCAAGCTGGGGGTTGGTCGTGCTCAGTGCGCCGATCCTGGCCGCGCTGGGGCGGCTTTTTCACAGCGGGCCGCTGTTTTATCTGATGGGCCTGCTGGGGCTGGTGTGCCTGGTCACCATCAGCGCGAATGTCTCCACCTGGGTGCTGCTGCTGCTGGTGCGCCATGCCAAGCCCTGGTGGTGGCGCACGGCTGCCGTGCTAGGGGCGGGGGCTGTCATCCTCGCGCTCAGCCGCTTTTGGACCGCAGTGGCCGAACCAAAGTCCACCGGTGATCTGGTGGGCAGCCTGCACGAGGTGCTGCGGCACACGGAGATGTGCCTGCATCCACTGCTGCCTAGCTCTTGGCTGGCGGAGGTGCTGCTCTCCAGCGGGCGCGGTCTGCACGGACAGGCCGTATTTTACATGCTGGTGCTGCTGGCGAATGCGCTCTTTGCCCTGCTGGTCACGGTCAGGCTGGGGCATGTGCTTTTCATCCCAGCCTGGCACCGTGTGATGACGGCGGCTCCCACTTCGCGCCAGTCTTCCCGGGCGGAGTGGTATCAAACCGCCCGCCCTGTGGCACCAGGGGCCGTCTGGCGCAGGCTGCTGCGGCTGGATCGCGCGGCCTACGCCCTGCTGGTGAAGGATGCGCGAACCTTCCTGCGCGAGCCCGCCCAGTGGGGGCAGTGCCTGCTCGTCTTTGGTCTGCTGCTCATGTATTCCGCCAATCTCCGGCACCTCGGCTATGACCTGCAAAACCCCTTCTGGACCCTCGTGGTCAGCCACCTGAACCTGCTGGTCTGCTGCCTGGCCCTTTCCACACTGACCACGCGCTTCGTCTTCCCCCAGTTCAGCATGGAGGGGCGCAGGCTCTGGATCCTTGGCCTTTCCCCCCTGCCGCTGGACCGCGTCCTTGGGCTCAAGCTGCGCATGATCGCGGGCACCCTGGCTCTGCTCACCGCCACGCTCGTTTTGGTCTCCAGCTTTTCTCTCCAATTGCCCCTACGCCGCGCCGCTTACTTTTGCGGCTCCGTCATGATGCAGAGCTATGGGCTCACGGCGCTCTCCCTCTCCCTAGGCGCGCTGTTGCCAAATTTCCGCGAGCCCAATCCCGCCCGCATCATCTCTGGCTTTGGCGGCACGCTCTGCCTTATCGGCAGCTTTTTATACATCCTCGCCGCCGCAGTCATCATGGCCCTGCCGGATGTCCTCATCTGGCAGGCCACCGTGGTGCAAAAGGTGACGCTAGGCCCATCGCGGGTGATGCTGGGTGAAATCACCGCCTTAATTGCCGTAGCGATTCTTACAATACTGTTCGGAAGAATACCTTGGCAAATAGCTAAAAAGAGAACGAAAAAACTCGATTATCTAACATCTCTGTAGTATTTAGATCGCTAAATCAAAAAATAGCGATCTCCCGATGCCACGTCGCCCCGTCCCCTCTGTTGCCGCCCCTGTCGCTGCAGGATCTGTCAGTGCGGAAGACCATCTCCTCCGTTTTGATGATGCCCCAGAGTTCTCCTTCCGCGCCGACCAGGAAGATAGCATGGAAGACATGGATCAGCAGGTGCGCGAGGCCCAGAAACGCCTTGCTGCCCTGCGTGCCCAGCAGGAAGAGGTTGAGCGCCAAAAGCAGATCCTGGAAAACCTGCGCATGAAGCAGGAGCGCTTCGTTACCGGCAAAAAGGAGATGACGGACAAGCTGGAGCGCGCCCTGAGTAGCATCTCAGGCGAGCTGGAGGAAGCCCGTCGGCGGGTCGAAGATCTCGCCCTCACCCAGCGTGATTTTGAAGACCGGCTGGATGACCTCAAAACCTTCCTGCCAGAGCGCTGGGCGCGCGCCCAGATCGATCAGGAACTGGACCGCGCCCTCGCCTCCCTGACGGATGCCGAAGTGACCTATGAAAAAGGACTGCACCGCCTTGGTGCCCACCGCGCAGCTCCCCCATCACTGCCGGATCTGCCTGTGTCTCCCAACCATGCCGCCCTGGCACCGCACCAGCCTCAGCTAGAGGAGGCTACCTCCCCCCTCACCACCCTCCTGCCAGGGGTGGCCTCAGGCAGCACTCGGGAAGATTGGTTCACCCTCGCACGCCGCGGGTTGGCCTTTCACGCCGCTCTCATCACCACCCTGGTATTGCTGCTCATCCTCGCGCGCCTGATTTTCTAAAATTCCATCCCTCTCGGGTCTCCCGCCCGCCTCTCAAGACACCCCACCACCCCGCCCAGCCGCCGCATGAACAAGAAGTCCCGTGCCTCCCGTCCACGCAGCGTCACTGACCTGCTGGCAGAGCCCCTGCCCACCGCCGCACGTCCCGCCCGTGCGCGCATCCGCCAGTTAGAGTCCCGCTCCCGTGAGCTCGAAAGCGAGATCGAGCGCCTCGAGTGCAGCATCGCCGCCGCGCCTGCCCTTCTGGGCCAGCGCCGTCTTGCCACGCGGGATACCCTACCCCCGCTGCGTTCCCCGGCCGCTGGGCGTGGG
>JAIWOJ010000518.1 GCA_020216965.1 Prosthecobacter sp. | reverse complement strand
CGGAACTCGCCGCCGGTGACGCCAGGGATGCCGTAGTGCTTCGCGAGGCGCTCGTTGAGGAAGGTGTAATCGCCGCTGATGATGTCGGAGACGCTGCGGTCATCGCGGATGAGGTGGGTGAAGAACTCCACGGCCTCGCGCTGCATGTCGTTTCGCAGCTCAGGGGTGAACTGCGGGAACTTTTTCTCATCGACGGTGCTCTTCTCGTCGAAGCCGTTGAACTTCAGCCACTGCCCCGCGTATTCCTTGGCCAGAGCGGCGGCTTTTGGATCGCGCAACATGCGCTTGGTCTGCGCGGCGAGCACTTCGGGCTTCAGCAAACTGCCATCATCGGCGGCCTTGCGCAGTTCCCAATCGGGCAACGAGGCCCAGAGGAAGTAGCTGAGGCGTGAGGCGAGTTCGTGAGCGTTCAGCGGCACCTCGGTGGTCTTTGCATCGGCGATGGGCGGCAGCGTCTCGGCTTTGAAGAGGAAATTCGGCGAGACGAGCACGCGCACGAGCACCTCACGTGCGGCAGATTCGCGGTCGAGCTCTTTGGCGCGGCTGGCGAAGTAGAGCGCGTCGAGCTTTTTCGTCTCCTCGTCGGTGATCGGCCTGCGCCAGGCCCGCTTGGCGAACTGATGCAGGTGCCAGAGCAGGGCGCCGTCGTATTCCTGCTGCTGTTGCTTGTTGAGGTTCGGCGTGGCGTTGTAGCCCCAGTCCTTCTTCATCGCGGCGAGATAGTCCTTGTCCTTCTGGCCGAGGAGCTGGCCGAGCTGATCATCGCTAAAGTAATAAACCGTGTAGTTGGCCCGACCGCCGCGGTAGAGGTTGTTCGCGACCTCTTCGAGACGGCGCTCGAACATGTCCGGGAAGGCGGTCTTCATCTTGTTGAAGTCGTTCATGGTCTCGCCGGACTTCTTCGTGCTGCGTTTCCAGATGGTGAGCACGCCGGGGATGATCTTTGTCACGTCGCGCGGTGTTCCGGTGGTCAGGGTCCACTGGATGGTGGCCTCATCAACCTCGGGGTTCTGCATGTCCAGACGCGTGTGAACCACGAGCCAGTTCGCGCCTTCGGGCAGCGGCAGCGTGAAGACCTGCGGCGCGGCAAAGGCGAGCACGTTCGGCTCGACGCTGCGACCTGGCTGCGGATGCTTGCCGTAAAGCGCCCGCACCTTTTCCAGCTCGGCCAGTCGGCTCTGGATGGTGCCAAGATCGGGCGGCGGGGGATTCGCGGCGGCTAGCTGGCGCTTTTCGGCGAGCGCTTTGTCGAGCCACGTCAGGTAATTCAGCTTCTGCTTGCCGATGTGGTAGTCGATCTGCGTGACGAGAGCGATGTCGCCTTTGTTGCCATCGCCAGTATCGCCAAAGCAGAGGTGGACGTGCGTTTTGCCGTTCACCGGACCCTGCATGACATAGGGACGAATGCCGTCGCTGTCCTGCTGCTGGCGCTGCACGCCGCTGCCGGGCTTTTTCGGGTTGTTCCAGCTCAGCAGGTCGGCCTCGATGGCCTTGATGCGCTCGTGCGCGGCTTTTTCATCGGCAGGAAGTTCGCGCCAGGGCACGCGCACGAGGTCGAGGTAGCGGCTTTTCGGCTCGGTGGAGTTCACGAGGTTCCACCAGTTGCTCAGGAAGAAGGGGCTGAGCTTCATGTCCTTGGCGAGCTGGTCCAGAGGCGTCTTTGTGTGCTTGTGCCTCCAGCAGGCGAGCATGTAGTCGCCCTCGCGCATGGGGTCAAAATCCTTCGGCAGGTGCGGCGCGGCCTTTTGCTGATACCACACATACAGGGCCTGCTGTGCCTGCGCCTTCACCTGCTCCGGCCCGCGTAAGCCGATACGGTTCGGATGAAACACGATCCCGGTGCCCGGCATGATGGTGGCATGGTCCGCGAGCTTGCGCGCGGCAGCGAAATACTTGTCGATGGCCGCCGGGCTGAGGAAGAGCACGTCGCCCGTGTTGGTGAAGCCTTCGCCGCCGCCGCCGTCGGTTTGGAATTCCTTCGCCAGGCCATAATCCCGGCCGGTGAGGTCACGGATGGTATTGTCATACTCCGCATTGGTGAGGCGGCGCATCGTCACTGGGCCTGGATCACCAGATTTCGCCTCAGCAAGGGCATCGAGTCCGCTCTGCACCCAGCCGGTGATGGCTGTTTTTTCCTCGGGGGTGAGCTGCTTGGCCTTTCGCGGCGGCATGTCGCCGTTATCGATGCTGTCCTTCACCTTGGTCCAGATCTCAAATTCGTCAGCCAGCTTCGGGTCGGCAGCATACTGCTTGAGGTCCACATCGCCCTTCATTTTGTCGGCGTTGTGGCACTCATAGCACTTGGCAGCGAGCATGGGCTCGATGGCCTTCCAATCCGCAGAAAGGGCTGGAAGGACAAAGAGGACAGATGGGGCAAAAAAGGCGGCAAGACGGCGCATGGGGGGCTAAAGACTACGCCGTGAAAGAGCCTGTTTCATGCCTCCAGCTAGGCTTTGGGGCGAAAAAAATCCCCCGGGGCTACCGGGGGATCGGATTGATGACAATGGAGGACAAATGGGTGCCAAATCAGGCAGCTACTTTGTTTTCATCGGCAGAGGTGTCTGAGCCTTGACCATAGGGCTTGGCCCCACTGAGCTGGAGGGGGCGGCCCATGAACTCCTTGCCATGCAGCTCTGCCACCGCGCGGCGGGCTTCTTCCACCGTTGCCATGGTGACAAAGGCAAAACCTTTGGAGCGCTGGGTGCGGCTATTGACTACCACTTCCGCATTGCGGACGCTGCCGACACCGTTTAAG
>JAIWOJ010000517.1 GCA_020216965.1 Prosthecobacter sp. | reverse complement strand
AGCCGGTGAAGATCTGGCGCGGCGTCTGATTGAGGTGCCAGAGCAGGAACTGCATGGCATACGAGTGCATGGCTATATCGGCGGTCCAGGATTGAGCCGCTCTACACGACAGCAGCAATTGACCTTCCTCAATGGTCGCCCAGTGGAAAGTAACTCCATCCACTACGGCTTGCGAGAGGGCTATCATAATGCGCTGATGAAGGGCCAGCATCCCGTGACTTATCTCTTTCTGGAGATGGATGCTGAGCGTTATGACATCAATGTCCATCCTGCGAAAAAGGAGGTGCGTTTCCACGATGGATTTGCAGTGCGTGAAGCCGTCGCTCGTGCCATTCGGACAGCGCTTGAAGGTGCGGATAAGCTGCCTGAGGGGCGTGGTTTGCCAGATCCAGCGCCTAAAAAGGCTTTGCCTCCGGTAGCGGTGACACAACAACAGAGTTTTGCCTTGCACACAGCACCGCAGCCACTGGTCTTATCGCCACCCCAGAGTGTTCCTTTCGTGCAGGCAGCGTCTCTACCTGCGGCGAAGGATGATTCACAGAAGACTCAGGTTAGCACATCTGACGAAAAGACTTCGACGCGCGATCTGTCGAAGCCCAAAAGTGCTGAATCAACGCAGACAGTTCAGCAGAATGCACCAGCCCGGCCTGAGCCACCGCGTTTTCGCATCATTGGCGTATTGCACCGATTGTACATCTTACTGGAGAGCGCGGATGGTCTTGTTCTGATGGACCAACATGCTGCCCATGAGCGGGTGAATTTTGAAAAAATGCGACGCGCTATGGAACAGGGTGGGGTGCCCTCTCAACGCCTCCTGATGCCTCTGACCTTACAGGTCACACCACGAGATGCCGATGTGCTGCGCCGCAATCTGGACACACTGGCTAGGCTTGGGATCGAAGTGGAGCCGTTCGGGCCAAACATCTTCAAAGTGGAAGCTCTCCCGACATTCCTGAAAACGGAAGATCCTGCGACCTGGATGGATGAAGTAATCGAAGAGCTGCAAACACTAACCCCGCGTGGTTCAAACCTACGCCTGGGGGAGGATATGATCGCTACTACTGTCTGTCGCCACAGCATCAAGGCTAATGACAAGCTCTCCCTCCCTGAGATTGAGGCGCTTCTGAATGACCTTTTTGCCTGTGAAATGCCGTATTGCTGCCCACATGGCAGACCCACACTCATCCAGATGTCTCTCCGGGAGTTGGAGAAAAAATTTGGACGGTTAGCACCATGAGCCTTCAAAGCAGGGTGCTATCATCCTGCTTTTCCAGCCTGCCGATCTTTTTTTTGATGGTCTCTAGATGAACCGTCATCTCATGCAGAGATTTTAGGCTATCCTTCATCGTTTCCTCATCCTTGAGGTGAGGTAGGGCAGGATGGATTTTCATCATTTGCAGAGCGATGGCCTTGGCGGCTTCGCGTATGTGCTGGATAGCTTCAGGACGGGTCATGATTCTTGCTGATAGATGTTTAATCCATCGTGCTGTGCAACCCCAGGGGTTGTCATCCGAAGGGGTTAAGGCTAATACAAATTCATGGAATTGCGCCATTTGAGATACTTTCAGGCAGTCGCAGAGGAGTTGAGCTTCTCCAAGGCCGCACGCAGGCTGCGAATTGCACAGCCTGCGCTCTCACGCGCAGTTCAAGAGGTTGAGCATGAGCTAGGGTTTCGTTTGATTGACCGCAATCGACGCACTGTGGCGCTGACGGATGCAGGAGCTGTTTTACTGGCAGAGGCAGGTGTCATTATTCAGCGCCTAGAGGAAGCTCTGCGCAAAGTGCGCCGTACTGCTGCCGGCGAGGAGGGGGAGCTGCGCTTGGGCTATATCGGCCCGCCCACCCAAGGATTTCTGGGAAGGCTGTTGGCAGAGTTTCGCGCACGCTTTCCAAAGGTATCAGTTCATTTAGAAGAGCGCACTCCGGAGCGGGTATGGGAGATGGTAGCCCGTGGCCGACTTGCCGTTGCTTTGACTCGCCCTGTTCCTGGGCATGGCGAGCGTGCCCTGCGCACATTGCTGCTACGCCGGGAACCCCTAGGCGTCGTGCTGCCTGATGAACACCGATATGCCTCGAAGAAAAGCCTGATGTGGAAAAGCCTCGAACGTGAGCCTCTGATCATCTTGGCGCGCAGGGAGGGTGTTGGTCTTCACGATGAGATCTTGGCTGCCTGTCGCTCCGCAGGTTTTGCTCCGCGCATTGCTCAAAGCCCTAGTCTGATGGGGACCGTGCTTACCTATGTGCAATCGGGGGCAGGCATGGGCATTGCGACCGATAGTGTCGCTGCTGCGGCCATGCCGGCTGGGTTGGTTTTTGTCCCGCTGAAACCAGAACATAGTGTGCCCCTCGTCATGGCCTGGAATCCAGACGAGGATAGCCCCCCTGTGCGTGCCTTCCGTGCTTTGGCGCAGGAGTGGTTAGAGGAAGGCAAGTTGTGGTATCACACGTCTTGATGCCCATGCGCTTCTCTTTAGCTAAATCATCTGCTACTCAATGGCTCCTGCCCTTTCAGCATTTCCAAAACAGGTTTTAGCGGTAATGCACGCGCAGTGCGGAGGTGGCCTTCGACGGGGGTGGCGCAGAAGAGGGAGTTCAAGATCGCTTCTTCTGTGGCTTCGGCAGCAGCTTGGAAAAGAGGAGTCATCGCTTCGTTACTAAGCTCGGTGAGATGATGCACCTTGGCGTCGCGTTTGCGGCGGCATTCCGGCGCGGTGCTGAAGGCAATGACGTAGTCGCCAGAGCCATTGCTCATCACGGAGCCGGTGCGGG
>JAIWOJ010000516.1 GCA_020216965.1 Prosthecobacter sp. | reverse complement strand
AAAGCCCTGAGTCCGGCTGCCGCTTTTCTGGTCAGAGGGGCATTCCTGCCGCTGAAAAAGCGGCATTCAGGTTCAATGCCCCCCTCCCTGGCCGTAGTAGGCACCGGGGCCGTGCTTGCGCAGGTGGTGCTTTTCCAGGATATGCCCTGGGATGGGGGCCAATCCAGGTTCCAGAGAGAGGCTGCCGAGCGCCATCTGGGCACACATTTCGAGCGCGATGCTGTTGTTCACGGAATCCATGGCGTTTTTCCCAAAGGGAAAGGGTGCGTGGTGCCGCTGCAGCACGGCTGGCATCTCCAGCGGGTCCAGGCGCAGCTCACGCAGCCGCTCCACGATGGCGACGCCGGTGAAGTGTTCATAATCCGTAGCCACTTCCTCTGGGGTGAGGGCGCGCACCACCGGCACGGTGCCATGAAAATGGTCCGCATGGGTGGTGCCATAGCAGGGCAGCTCCCGCCCAGCCTGGGAAAAGATCGTGGCGTAAAGGCTGTGCGTGTGGGTGATGCCGCCGATGCTCGGAAACTCGCGGTAGAGATGCAGGTGCGTTTTGGTGTCTGAGGACGGCCGTAAGTTCCCTTCGACCACTCTACCTTCTAGGTCCAGGAGGACGATGTCCTCAGGTCTGAGCACGGCGTAGTCCACGCCGCTGGGCTTGATGCCCCAGAGGCCGCTCGCGCGGTCGATGGCGGAGACATTCCCCCAGGTCAGGCGCACGAGTCCTGCAGGGACGAGAGTGCGGTTGGCTTCACAAATTTGGGCACGGAGGTCTGGCAGGAGCATGGCAGCGGGGTGGTGACGGCTTGAATGCCCGGTTTTCTGCCCCGGCGCAAGCCCGCTACTTTTCCTCTTGCCGGATCACTTCGCGGGCGAGTTTCAGGGCTTCCCCACCTGCCTGGATGAGTTCTTTCTGCACTGATGGGGGGCTAGGCAGCGGGGTAGCTGGTGCGCCGCTGGGGTTGTAGGATTTCACTTCCGGTAGCGGCACGCTTTTTCCTGTCTTGGGATCGATCACGGTGGCCTGTTGCGGCTTGGGTTCTTCTTTTGCAGCAGGTTTTGCCTCGGGGGTGACCTCCGATGGCTCGGTAGGCGCGGTCCCAGCTGGTTTTTCTGGCAAAGCTTCCGGTGGCTTGGCGTCGGTGGTCATCTTGGGCTCTTCGGCCACCGTCCTGACGGCTTGGTAGAGGAGGTTGTAATTATGCCGGATGGCCGCTGGGAAGGAGACGCGGCCTGGCTCGACGATCTTTTCCCTCAGCAGCTTGGAGGAGAGGTCGGCGACGAGGTCGGTACCGATTTTCACCGCGCGGTCCACATATGGGGCCGCCACTGAGGTCGAGGCAGAGGCACCGCCTTTGATGAGTTCACTGGTGATGGTGCGGCCCTGCAGGGCCAGGCTGCTCTGCGCGGTCACCAGGGTGCCATCGGCGGCAAAGCTCAGCTCCAAGCTGGCGTGGTCATCGCTGGCGAGGAATTTTTTGCGCACATGATCGATGCGCACGGAGACAAAGATGCCGCCGTCGGGGGAGGGCGAGCTCTCCGGCTGGTAGGTGCGGTAGGTGGCCTCGGAGATTTCATACTCAGCCGCCTTGCCCTTGCGGGCCTTCCAGCCGCCCAGGCTTTCGCCGAATTTTTCCAAGTCAATCTCCACAGCGGCGAAGGCTCCGCTGGCGCAGAGCAGGACGGGGGTGAGGAGAAGGGCGTGCTTCATGGCGTGGGCTTGGTTCCGAGAGGGCGGACGCTTTTAAACTGTTTCCTGCACGGCGTTATTCAAGGGAGTTTCCCGCTTGCGCGTGGTGCCGCCGCCGGAGGATGATGAGCCGCACAAACTCCACCGCCATGCAGACGCCCCCCAGCAGCCCCATGCCCCGCCGCGCCCTGCTGCGCGCGGCTTTTTCCAGCGCCGCCATCACCCCTGGCCTGCTGTCCGCCGCGCAGGTGGAAAAGGCCATCGCGGAAAACGCGGGCGGTTTTCACGAAGAGGCGCGCGACCTGCCGCTGGTGAAGGACGCGGACGTGATCGTCTGCGGTGCGGGCCCGGCGGGCATCGCGGCGGCCATCACGGCGGCGCGCGCGGGCGCGAAGGTGCGTGTCTTTGAATGGCGGGGCTGCCTGGGCGGCGTGTGGACGGCGGGGCTGCTGGGTTACCTGCTGGATTTTGACAAGCCTGGCTTCAACCAAGAACTGCTGCGGCGTCTGGACGAGCGCGGCATGAGGCGCGGCACCAGCAAAAGCAGCATCTGCTACGAGCCTGAGGGCATGAAGCTGCTGCTGGAGGAGATGTTTGTAGAGGCAGGCATCACCTTCCAACTGCATACGCGCGTGGCCGCCGCCTACCGGGAGGGCCGCCAACTGACCACGCTGGTCACGGAATCGAAAAGCGGCCGCCAGGCCTGGCAGGCACCTGTTTTCATCGACACGACGGGCGATGGCGACCTGGGCGCACTTGCAGGCTGCTCTTTTGAATATGGTGAGGCTGAGGCCTGTCCCTGCCAGCCGATGTCTCTGAACGCGCTGTTGGTGTGCAGGGATGCGGAAGCGCTGAAGCCCTTCATCCACGGATCGGACCCCAGCAAGGCGGACAGCATTGCCAAGGACGAGCTGCTGGCTGCCATCAGAAGCACCGGCCACTTTCCTTCGTATTCCAAGCCCACGCTCTGGCAGGTGCGTGACAACCTGCTGCTGGTGATGATGAACCACCAATACGGAGTGCCCTGCTTTGACGCGGCAAAGATCACGGAGGCGACCGTGCTGGCACGCGCGGAACTGCACAAGATCGTCA
>JAIWOJ010000515.1 GCA_020216965.1 Prosthecobacter sp. | reverse complement strand
GATAACACCCCGCTGCGTGGTGGCAAGCACAACGATTACGAAGGCGGTGTCCGCGTGCCCTTCCTCATCTGCTGGCCTGCTCAGCTCAAGCCCGGTGAATGGGAAGCCCCCGTGACTTCACTGGACATCTTACCCACCGCACTCGCAGCCGCCGGGACGGGAGCGGCTGAGGCTTCCGTCTCAGCAGATTCGGCCAATGCAAAATCCCCCCTGCCCTTCGATGGCATCAACCTCCTGCCCATCCTCCAAGGGGCGACCCCACCGCCTGCATCCCGCGATTTCTTCTGGTGCTCCGGCAGCATCGAAGGCTGGTGGGCAGTGCGATCGGGCGACTGGAAACTCGTGGGGGAAAAGGGCAAACTCAGCCTCTTTGACCTCTCCAAAGATGTCTCTGAATCCAATGACCTAGCCGCGAAAATGCCCGACAAAGTGGCTGAACTCACCAAGCTGCATGACACCTGGCTCACGCAGATGCCCAAACCCGTCAAAGAAGGTGAAAAGCGCTACGACATGGCCGCACAGACGGGGAAAAAGCCGAAAAAGATGACCAAGGAAGAAAAGCAGAAAGCCCGTGAAATGGAGCGCGCCAAAAAACGCCCGCCCTCCTCTCCGAGCCCGACTCCTGAAGCCCCTAAACCATAAGAGACTCATCGTTGTCTTCGCCTTCTGCGCCTCACTCACCCTGACCATCAAGCGGCAGCGTCTTGGCTCAGCCATCAGAGCAGGTCTCTCGTAATGAGCTGTGCACAGCAGGCGCGGCAGCGTCTTGGAGTGCGCGCGGCAGTAGCCGCCGCTTTCGGGTGGCTGGGCTGTTGGGCAGACGCTTCATGCTCACGTTATAAGCTCAAAATCGCGATCTTTGAGGGCAAAGAAGGGGGGGTCTAGCTTGGGGGGCCAGGTGGTCTGTCCGTGCTGCCGGGCTCCTGGGGCTGGTGGTGCTGGCGCTTCTTTTTCTGCTGCGCGCACAGGCGGCGGCGTGACCTCGGCGCTGGGCAGGCTCGCTTGGCTCCGCCCCCGTCTGCCCCGGCAGGCGCTGACTGTTCGCGACATCTCTGCACCGGCACATCTTTTACAGAAGCCCTCAAAGAAAAAAAAGGGCGCGCTGATTGAGCCCTTAGATTTGCTTGTGCGGCTGAGTCCCATGCCCTGGCCGTCACGTCAGGAGGAACTGGCACCAGGATCGCGTGAAGCTCTGTCTTTGCCGTAGTTAAAAAGCTCAGGTTCTGACCATTCCCCTCGCTGAGCATCGCCAGCCGCCTTCTGTTTTGCTGCTACATTCAGGGCTATGGTGACACGCCTGCGCATGTGCGGCGTCAGACGGCGGCCCTTGCGGGCACGCTGGAGGGTCTTATGGGTCAAAGGTTCAGGGCTGGCTAGCACGAGATCATGGTTGGAGAGCTGCAGCTCAAGCATGAGGGCATCCAGCGGTTGCCTGCCTAGGTTCAGTGGTTCGTTCACGCCTCGTTCCTACCCCATCGCATGGTCGTCTGCCAGTGCTTCAAGGCTCTGAAAGAGGGCTTTTTAGCTGCCCGTTTGCTCTTTGCCTGCCCTCTCGAAAAACCGCCCCTACCTTGCCCGAATGCTCACACGCCTGCTATTCTCTTTGCTGATCGTCACTGCCACCTCTTGCCTGGGGGCGCAGACGGATGCGGAGGAGTTTTTTGAAAAAAAAATCCGCCCCCTGCTGGTGGAGCACTGCCTAGAATGCCACGGCGCTGATAAACAAAAAGGCGGCCTGCGCCTAGACCACGCCACCGGCTGGCAGCAAGGAGGCGACTCAGGCCCAGCGATCCAACCTGGCAAGACCGAAGAGAGCCTGCTATGGCGTGCCGTGAGCTATGAGGATCGGGATCTAAAAATGCCGCCGAAGAAAAAGCTTGGCGATGCTGAGATGGCGGCCCTAAAGACCTGGATCGCTTCCGGTGCGCATGACCCACGCCAAGAAAGCTCCATTCCGGCCAAGACGAGCACTCAGCCACGCGCGGATGGCAATTTTTGGTCCTTTCAACCCCTGAAAAAATCAGCCCTGCCCGCAGTGCGGCAGAAAGACTGGCCGCTGCAGGATCTCGACCACTATGTACTAGCAGAGCTGGAAGCGCGTGGCCTCTCGCCCAGCCCGCCCGCTGAACTTGCGACGCTACGCCGGAGGATCAGCTTTGACCTCATCGGCCTACCCCCCGCGCCAGAGCACGCTGCACTACCGCTTGAGGTCATGGTGGATACGCTGCTGGCCTCCCCAGCTTTTGCAGAGCGCTGGGCCTCCCATCTCATGGACATCACACGCTTTGCGGAGTCTTCCGGCGGTGGCCGTTCCCTGCCCTTTAAGGATGCCTGGAGATTCCGTGATTATCTCATCGAATCTCTCCGTGATGATGTGCCCCTGGATCGCATGATCACCGAGATGATCGCCGGTGACCTCCTTCCTTATGAAAATGCTGCCCAGCGCCGCCGCCAACTCGTCGCCACCGGCTTTCTGGTGCTGGGCCCGACGAACTATGAAGAGCAAGACAAAGGGATGCTGCGCATGGACATCGTGGATGAACAACTAGACACCCTGGGCAAGTCCTTCCTCGGCATGACGCTCGGCTGCGCACG
This sequence comes from Prosthecobacter sp., assembly GCA_020216965.1. Classification (GTDB taxonomy): domain Bacteria; phylum Verrucomicrobiota; class Verrucomicrobiia; order Verrucomicrobiales; family Verrucomicrobiaceae; genus Prosthecobacter. The sequence goes on along the minus strand of JAIWOJ010000515.1, from coordinate 186 downwards.
CTGCCATGATCACAAATTCGATCCCATCCCAACGCGCGACTACTACGCCCTGGCAGGGATCTTCCGTAGCACTCGCACCCTAAAGAACTACACCGACAACGTCGCACACTGGATCGATACGCCCCTCCCCCTGGACGGTGAGATGGAGGCACGCACGGCGCAGCATGAAGCCATGCTAGCCAGATT
>JAIWOJ010000514.1 GCA_020216965.1 Prosthecobacter sp. | reverse complement strand
CATTGCCCTGGGCGCCGAGGGTGAAGCCGCCGCTGAACATGATGGGGATGCTATTTGGGATGTGGTCAGCGCCGCCGGGCACGTCGCGCAGGCGCGCGTGGGTCAGGGCCAGCTCTGTGTCCGCGCTGAACCAGGATGTGGGACGCCAGTAGGCCGCCAGCTCCACACCATAGCGGTCGCTGCCGGGGCCGGCCTCGTTGGTGCCCGCATCGCCCACGTAGATCAGCTCGCTGTCGCTGCGCAGCCAGAAGGCGGCGAGCGTGGCGGTGAGGGTGGGCACCGCCTGGGTGCGCAGGCCGATCTCCGCGCCCATGGTGCGCACCAGGGCATCGGCGGAATCTCGCCCGGCGGTCACGCCGCGGGCGTCGTTGCTGTGAAAGCCGGTGCCGAAGTTCAGGTAGAGTTCCGTCTTTTTCCAAGGGCCGAAGATGGCGCTGAACTTGGGGCTGACGATGCCTGCCACCTCGGCGTCCTGGCCATCGACGCTGCTTTCCTGCGGCTCGAAGTAGTAGAGGTCGCCGCGCAGGCCGAGCACGGTGCGGAACCAGGGCGTCCAGCGCGTGACGGCCTCGCCATACAGGCCGAGGCTGCTTTCCAGGATGTCATCCTGCCGCACCTGGGAGAGGCGCTGGCGCTGGCGTGTCTTCCACAGGCCGATGCCGTCGATGATGTCCGTGCGTGTCTGAAGGCCGAGCGTCAGGTCGGACTCGATGCCAAAGATCTGCCGCTTTTCCCAGGTGCGGGAAAGATTGCCACCCAGCACCCAGCGCTGCTCTGCCTGCTGGAACTGGTCTCCATTCACCGGATCATCCAGGAAGTAGGTGAAGTTCGAGTAGAGGTCGAGCATGTAGTAAATCGCATAGGCATTCGCGCGCGTCACCACGTCGTCGTCGCGGTGCTCAAAGGCGATGTTCACGCTGTAGCGATCGCTTTCCCCGCCTGCCGTGCGGTCCAGCGTGTCGTAGCGGCCCAGGGTGCCGTTGTTGATGAGCTGCTCGGGGATCTGGTCGGTGCTGGTCCAACTGCCGGTATAGCCCATGAAGGTGACGCTGAGCTTCGTGTCCGCGTCCTGCTTGAACCAGCGCAGCAGTCCGTTCCAGCGGTTGAACTCCTCCGGCTGCTGCCAGGGGCCGTCATAATAATTGTATTCCAGTGCGTAGGTCAGGCCCTGGAGCACGCCGTCCTCGGCATTTTCCTCCAGCTTCAGCGTGCCTGCCACCAGCGCGCGGTAGTAGTCATACTCGCCCATCTCCACCCGCACGAGGTTCTGGGGCATCACGTCCCAGAGCAGGAAGTTGGCGCTGCCCGCGCTGCTGAGGTCGCCATCCGCCGCCGTGTAGGTACCCTTGGCGTAGTCGATGGCGCTGACTAGCTCCGGGATCAGCGGGTTCAAATCCGTGTAGCCCTGGCCGTGGGCGTGGGTGCGCATGTTCAGCGGCATCCCTTCCAGGCTGATGCTAAAATCGGTGCCGTGGTCCAGGTTGAAGCCGCGCAGGAAATACTGGTTGGCCTTTCCGCCGCCAGCGTGCTGGGTGATCATCATGCCGGGGATGGTTTCCAAAATCTCCCCACGCCGCATCAGCGGGCGGGAGAGGAAGTCGATCGGCGTCGCGCGGCCTTTGCTGGCGGTGTCCGTCTTGCCGATCAGGTCGTCGGCCTTGCCTTCGATGACGATGGTCTCTAGCTCCTGCGGGGCAGGCGCTGGCGTGGGCTGCTGGGCTGCGAGCGCCACGGGTAGGGAAAAGGCAAGCAGGGAAAAAAGGCGCGAGTTCATGAAATCAGGAGAATGGTGCGTTCCTCAGACGACCTCGCGTGGCAGAGCCCACAAAGAATATGTCCCGTGTCCCGATCCGTCCTGCGGCGCTAGCCGGGGGCACACGCATCGTCTGCTTCAAAAAAACAAAACCCCGCTCCAGCGAGTGCGGAGCGGGGCGGGGGGCTTAGTGTGTGGGGGCGGATTACTTCTTCACATCGAAGCGGTCCAAATTCATGACCTTGGTCCAGGCGGCGATGAAGTCAGTGACGAACTTCTTCTCGTTGTCGGCGCTGGCATAGACTTCGGCGATGGCGCGGAGTTGGGAGTTTGATCCGAAGACGAGATCGACGGAGGTGGCCATCCATTTCATCTGGCCGCTCTTGCGATCGGTTCCTTCGTAGAAGTGCTCGCAGCGGGGCGAGATCTTCCACTCGGTGTCCATGTCCAGCAGGTTGACGAAGAAGTCGTTCGTCAATGCACCGCGATTCTTCGTGAGCACGCCGAGGTCGGGATGGCCGGTGTTCGTGCCGAGCACGCGCAGGCCGCCGATGAGCACGGTCATCTCCGGTGCGGTGAGCGTGAGGAGCTGGGCGCGATCGACGAGGTTCTCCGGTGCGGGGCGATCAAGCTCGTGGCCGAGGTAGTTGCGGAAGCCATCGTGCTTCGGTTCGAGGTAGGCGATGGATTCGACATCGGTCATCTCCTGCGTGGCATCGGTGCGGCCAGGGGTGAAGGGCACGTTCACGTCGTGACCAGCCTTTTTCGCGGCGGCTTCGATGGCGGCATTGCCGGCAAGCACAATCAAGTCGGCGAGCGAGACCTTCTTGTTGCCGGTTTGGGCTTGGTTGAAATCGCTCTGCACTTTTTCCAAAGCGGCGAGCACTTTGGCGAGTTGCGCGGGGTTGTTGACTTCCCAGTCCTTCATCGGTGCGAGGCGGATGCGGGCACCGTTGGCACCGCCACGCTTGTCGCTGCCGCGGAAGGTGGAGGCGGAGGCCCAGGCGGTGGCGACGAGTTCGGAGGTGCTGAGGCCGGA
>JAIWOJ010000513.1 GCA_020216965.1 Prosthecobacter sp. | reverse complement strand
ATGACGGCCCTGGCAGCCATCATTCACCCTCCCAAGCCCGTGGCCCTCTCCCCACACGCTATGCCCGGCCACACCTTCCGCGTGTGGAAGCTGGAGGACCTGGAGCCGCGCCTGGCCGAGGTGGCGCGTGGGCGTTCTTTTGAAAATGGCCGTGCCGCTGCCATCGCTGCGCAGTGCGTCTTTTGCCACACTATGAGCAGCGACCGCACCCTACCTGCCGGGCTTTTTGGCCCCGAGCTCGTCCAGGTGTCCGCGCGTTTTGGCCGCCGCGACCTGCTCGACCACATCCTGAACCCCTCCAAGGTCGTCGATGAAAAATTCCGCTTCCTCACCGTCACCACAGCCGACGGCAAAACCACCACCGGCAGCCTGGAAAGCGAGGATGACGAGCGCCTAGTGCTGAAGCCCAACCCGCTCTCGCCCGAGGTGGTGGAGGTAGGCAAAAGCCTGATCAAAACACGCAGCATCACGGAGACCTCCCCCATGCCTGCGGGCCTGCTGAACGCCCTGAAGGCGGAGCAGATCCTCGATCTGCTCGCCTTCATCGAAGCCGGCGGAGATGCCACCAAGCCCAACTTCAAGCCGTAGCCAGTCTGGCTTGTAGGCGCAGTCGCCAGACTGCGAAGGCATTTGGGCAGGTGCCAATTTGCGGACAGGATGTCGGCGCTCCCTTGCATGAGGGCTCCTGCGCGTCCTTTTGCTCCTCATGAAACTCGACCGCCTCATCGCCAAGCACCGCTTTCTGGGCCGTGCCGAGGCGCATCGCCAGATCACCGCAGGTCATGTGCGTGTGGATGGCCGCGTGATCGTGGACAACCAGCATGAGGTGGACCGCTTCATGCAGGTGGAAATGGCGGGTGAACTCGTCCAGCAGGCCCAGCGCGCGCTTTACCTCATGCTGCACAAGCCCGCCGGTGTGGTCAGCGCCACCCGCGATGCCGAGCACCGCACCGTCATCGACCTGATTGATGACCCCGACAAAGCCACCCTGCATATCGCTGGCCGCCTGGACCGCGCCTCCACCGGTCTGCTCCTGCTCACCAACGATGGCCGCTGGTCCAAGCGCCTCATGGATGCCAGCGCCAAGGTGGCAAAAACCTACCTCGTGGAAGTCGATGATGACATCCCTCTGGACGCCATCGAGCGCTTCGCCGCAGGCATGGAATTTCAACCCGAGGGCATCACCACCTTGCCCGCGCAGCTCACCCTGCTCGGGCCACGTCAAGCCCGCGTCGTGCTGCATGAGGGGCGTCATCATCAGATCAAGCGCATGTTTGGCCGCCTGGGCTGCCTCGTCACCTCCCTGCACCGGGAGAGCATTGGCGGGCTGTCTTTGCCCTCAGACCTCGCTCCGGGCATGTGGCACCCGCTCAGCGCGGAGGAAAAGGCTTCGCTCTAGCGGAAGATCTTCGCCAACAGCCATTTCAGCCAGTTGGGCATCTTTGCCAGCGGATCGTGAGAGGGCTTTAGCGGCGGATCAAGAGGAATACCTTCGGCTTGAAGTGCCTGCGCTAGGAATAGACGGTCTTGATCATCTTTAGATCGCAGCGTCTGCTTCATCTTCCACAGTGTTTTTTTTGAAGCGAAGGGGATGCGAATGCCATCGATCTCACTCCAGACAGCATCCTGAATGGCGTCTGCATAGGTCACTCCACAACCGCTTTTCATCAAATCCACCAGGATTTCATCTGAGACACGGACAACACCATATTGATCCACTTCGCCGACACGAACCTGTTTGGCTGCACCGTCTGGCAACCTCCCCAGCACGCTCAATACTTGGCATTCATTTTCAGGCGTGGTTTCAATGAGCAGGTCCAAATCCTCGGTGAACCTTGCAAAGCCTGCCTGGATGATGGCATAGCCGCCGACAACGACATATCTGGCCCCTGCTTTGTTCAGCTCCGCACAAAGCCTGGCCACATCAACCGGCTCGGGCGGGCGTGGGGTCAGCTCTTCGCGGCTGCCTTGAGGGTCAGATTCCATTTCCATGCGTGCGCGTCTTCGTGGGTCTTGAAACAGAACGCGCCCCTGGGGTAAGGCAGCGGCTTTCTGACCCGCCTGCTGTTATCCAGGAGCCTCTGATACGCCGTCATCGGATCCTCCTCGCGCAGATGTCGTGTTCCCACGACCTTGCCGAAGTCTTCCTGCAGATTGACGATGGTTGCCATGATAGTTCTAGCTTACCCGCCGTGAACTTGGGCCGCAACGCGCAAAATCGCCCTTTCCTCGTTGCCCGTCAGCGTATCCGTTTCAGACTCCGATTTCTGCCATGCCCACCCCAGCTTTCCACTACCAGCCCCTCCTCGAACTCGGCACCGACGACACCGAATACCGCCTGCTGACGAAGGACCATGTCCGCGTTGAAAAATTGGGTGATAAAGAGCTGCTCGTCGTCGATCCCGAGGCGCTCACGCTGCTGGCGAACCAGGCGTTTCACGACATCAATTTCTTCCTCCGCCCAACGCATCTGAAGCAGGTCGCTGCCATCCTCGATGACCCCGAGGCGAGCGAGAACGATCGGATGGTCGCCCTCACGATGCTGAAAAACGCCGACGTGGCCTCCGCGGGCCTGTTGCCCTTCTGCCAGGACACCGGCACCGCCATCATCATGGGCAAAAAAGGCCAGCAGGTCTGGACCGGCGGCGGTGACGAGGCCGCGCTCTCCAAGGGCGTCTATCTCGCCTACACGGAGAACAACCTGCGCTACAGCCAAAACGCCGCGCTGAACATGTTCGACGAAAAGAACACCGGCACCAACCTGCCCGCGCAGCTCGATTTGTATGCCACCGA
>JAIWOJ010000512.1 GCA_020216965.1 Prosthecobacter sp. | reverse complement strand
CTTTGCTGGCAAAGTCGGCGCTGCTAAATTCCTTCACGGCGGCATTCAGGGCTTTGTCCAGTGCTTGGCGCACTACCTTTTCGATCTCAGAGTTCAGGCCCACCCAGAGCACATTCGTCTCGCTACCATCGAATTTTTTACGCCAGACGACGGAACTACCTTTTTTCAGGCTGACGTCCACGCCGACGTTGTGCCAGCAGGCGGTGAACATATCCAGCCAGAACTCATACACATCCCCTTCCAGCACGGTGCCGCTTGAGCTGCTGCCAGAGGCTCCCTCCACCACGGCTTGGTAGCCAGCGGCGCGTAGTGCATCTGCCACATGCTCAGTCATGATCTCGGCCACGGTGCGTCCGCCTTGGGTGGCAAAGCCGCCTAGCACCATGCCGTAGCCATTGCGCTTATTGCCGATGGATTTTTTGTCATCGACCTTACGGCTATCGGTGAATGGCTTGACGATGATGGTGCCACTCCGCTGCACGGGCGCTGGCTGGAGGGGGGAGTGGCTGACGTTGATTTGAGTCGTGCCAAGAGCGCAGTTGCTTAAGAGAGCTGCGGACAAAATGGCGAGGGAGATACGATATATGTTTTTCATAGTGAGGTTGCGCAATGGAACCGAAGCAAAAACTTAATGAAAGGCTCAAGCGATAGGCAACCTTTTTTTATTGAATGCTGTGTTTGACGATGAAATCAACGATCGGGGTGGAGTCCTCCAATCCATGAGGGTGGTGCCCTACGCCGGGCTTGCGGATGAGGGTGATGCTGCCGCCGAGTGCCTTGTAGCGGGCTTCGATGAGCCCTGTATTTTCTTCCCAAGGCACCACGTCATCAGCGTCTCCAAAGACGTGCAGCAGGGGTACGCCAGCTTTGGCGAGCGGGGCTAGGTTATCGACGGGGTTTCCCGGATAGGCCAGGGCTTCGGCTTCATCCTTGAAGCCCCATAGCTTGAGTACCAGGCTCCAGTTGTGCGCGTTGCCCTTGCTTTTGCCCTTGCCTCCGGGCCAGCTTTTGAAGTCACAAACGGGGGCGTCGGCATAGATGCAGGCGACTTTGTCAGGATTGGCGATGGCCCAGTTGTAGCAATACAGCCCGCCACGGCTGAGGCCGACCAGCGCGGGTTTTTTTCCGAGGCCATAGGTGCCGGTGAGCTCGGCATAGCATTGGTTCCAGAGTTTCACCGCCTCTGGGCAGCCGAGCATGTCGTTGATCTTCATGTAGGCGATGTGAAAGCCCTTGCTGAGCAAGGCGATGTCTGGCGCAGTCTTGTGACCGAAGAACTCACCATGCCACACCCAGGGTTTGCCTGGCGCGGCCTGCCGGGGCAGCACGAGGGTCACAGGTTTGCCTGCGAGGGTCAGCTCATGCTTTGCGTAGCCATTCCAGTCACTGCGGTAGCCGGGGATGACCACCTGCTTTGCCCAGGCGAGGCGGTGTGCTTCTCGGTCAAACTCAGCCGCTTTCGCCTCTGCCTCAGGGAGGGGCAGGCCAGCGGGGGTTCCGGGGCGCTTGTGGCCCACATGGCTGAGCCAGGCGGGGCGCAGCAGTGCGTGCTTTTTTTTCACGGCGGCCAGGATCGCCGCTCCATTGACATGGTCAGGGGTGCCGTCTGGGCGGACTTTGAGGCTCCAGGCGTTCAAAACGGCTCCTGCCATCAGCAGGTGCCCCTCTGGCCCTGGATGGACGCCATCGCGGGAGTAGGTGAACTGCGGGTCTGCCTTCCGTTTTTCGGCCAGGGCAGCGTTGAAGGGGCCGTGGATGTCCAGCACCTCCCAGCCCTGCTTTTTCATGCTGAGCAGCCATTCGCTGTAGGCATCCAGCACCTCATTGTAGCCTTGGTAAGGGTGGTCAGCATCCACCTTCTCTGCCGGGGCTACCTTGTGGGCGATGGGCAGGGGATCAAAAACCGGTGGGGTGAGGTGAATGATGCGGGCACCGGCAGCTACCACCTTGTCATGCAGCTTTCTCATGCCGTCCTGATAGGCGCGGAGGCGCTCTGGGCTCAGCGGCAGGTAGATGCCATCATTCATGCCATAGCAGGCCAGCACCAGTTCCGGCTTGGCTTTTTCGAGCACGCGGTCTAGCCGCTCGTGCAGGTCTGGTCTGGGAAATTTGCCGCCAGCATGGCCTTCCTCGCTGAGACCGCTGACGGTCTCACTGCTCAGACCTAGCGGGATGATTTGCTTTTGTGCATCTGGATGCTGGGCGATCAGCGCCGCATCGATGTACTCCACATAGGTGCCCGCCTGGGTGATGCTATCCCCGAGGAAGACGATGCGGGTCTCTGGCGGTAGGGCTGCCTGACAGGTCAGGAGGGCGGGGAGGAGGAGGAAAATGAGGCGCATCATGGCTGGGCGCACTATTACGGCTGCTGGCTAAGTTCTCTTCAAGCCAGAATCCGCAGTTCCGGCAGAGCCAAGTGTAGCTCGCACCATAAAAATTTGTGATTTTGTCAGCAGAATGAGGGCAGCAGAATGGCTTGATTCTGTTGCCAGTTGAATGGTGTGTATTTCACAAAACCTGAGGGTGGAGAGTCTATCTGCCTCTCTGTGAATGGCGGAATCCGGGTTCAAGGTTGAATCCCGGTTGAACTGGCCCACCCCCTGCGCTTTTCTCAGTCCTCATTTTCCCCCAAAAAACACCCATGAACTACGACCTCATCGTCATCGGCGGCGGCCCTGCGGGCTACGTCGCCGCCATCCGCGGCGCTCAACTCGGCAAAAAAGTCGCCTGTGTCGAAAACGACCGTGCGAGCGGGACCTGCCTGAACTGGGGCTGCATCCCGACGAAGGCGTTGCT
>JAIWOJ010000511.1 GCA_020216965.1 Prosthecobacter sp. | reverse complement strand
GGTAGCAAAGGTCACGCGCGGAATGTGCGCGTCATTTTCAAAAGCTGAAGCTGGAAATTCATGCGGCGGATGCTCCATGTTTATCCATGCCCCTGAGTCGCCTCACCACCGTTTTTGTTCTCACCCTGGTGCTGCCGGGGCTGCTGGCAGCCGCCACGCCCAAGCAGAGCAAAGCACGCAAGGCAGCGCCTCCACCCACACCGAAGGGGCCAAACGTGCTCTTCATCATCGCCGATGACCTGCGGGACTATGTGGGCTGGATGGGCGGCCATCCCCAGGCGCGCACGCCAAATCTAGACCGTCTAGCAAGCATGGGAATGCGTTTTACCAACGCGCACTGCGCCTACGCGCTATGCAATCCCTCCCGCGCCAGCCTGATGACGGGCCTGATGCCCTGGTCCAGTGGCGTCTTTGGCAATGAGCAGGACTGGCGGCGCAGTGTGCAGTTGATCGGAAAAGCGACCCTGCCAGAGCACTTCCGCGCGATGGGCTATGCCACGGCTGCTGCGGGAAAAATCTTCCATGCGAACCACGGCGGCCCAGAGGGTAGGCTAGCCGGCTGGCACGGCGGCAGGCGCGGTTTTGAGCAGGATGTGGCCTGGGGCCAGCGCTTCCCAGAACCTGGGGTGCAGATCCCTGACCTGCCGGTGCATACAGGGCAGAATTTCAATGGCATGAATATCTGGCACTGGGACTGGGGTGGCATCCAGGTGCCTGATGAGCTGACGGATGACGCTGCCGTGGTGGCCTGGGCTTCTCAGCAGCTCTCTCTGAAGACCAAGAGCCCCTTTTTCCTCGCCGTGGGCCTCTATCGGCCGCACTCCCCCTGGTATGTGCCGCAAAAGTACTTTGACCTCTTCCCCCTAGAAACCGTGCAGCTACCGCCGGTGCGTGAGGATGATCTGAGTGATCTACCTGCCATGGGGCGCGGCCAGGAAAAACCAAGCGGCCACCACGCGGAGATCCTACGTCATGGCAAGTGGAAAGAGGCCGTGCGCGCCTATCTGGCGAATGTGGCCTTTTGTGATGCCATGCTAGGCCGCCTGCTGGATGCGCTGGCCTCCAGCCCCCATGCCGCCAATACCGTCATCGTCTTTACCTCCGACCATGGCTGGTATCTCGGGGAAAAGCAGATGTGGCATAAAGGCCGCCTCTGGGAGCCTGCCACCCGCGTGCCGCTATGCGTGGTAGCTCCAGGGGTGACGCAGCCAAACACCGTGAGCGCGGAACCCGTCTCCCTCGTGGACCTCTATCCCACGCTCTGTGATCTGACCGGGCTGAAAAAACCGGAGCATCTGGATGGCATCAGCCTGCTGCCCCTCTTGCGTGAGCCTGAGGCCAAAATGCCGCGCCCAGCCATCACCGTCATGGGCGGTGGGCCGCGCACCAGCTATGCCGCGCGCACAGACCGCTGGCGCTACATCCGCTACGCCGATGGTGGGGAAGAGCTCTATGACCATGAAACGGATCCACAGGAGTGGAACAACCTCGCTGCGGATCCCACCCTAGCGCTGCTCAAGCAGGACATCGCCGCCTTTTTCCCTTCAGAATTTCGCAGCGCCTCACGGCCCGCGGTTGAGGTCGTCCCACCTCCTAGCCCAGATGGCTCGCAGCACCTCGTTCTGCAACTGGGCGACGAGCTATCCGCAGCAGAGTCACCACCGGTCATCGGACGGGGGTTTTTCATAGATGCTGCTTTTGATTACAACCCCCAGGTGGATGCGGACAGCACGCTGCTCTCCCATGGGAACGCTAGCCTGGGTTATGTGCTGCACCTCGTCTCCGGCAGGCCGACGTTGACGATCTTTCAGGATGGCAAGGCTACGGCCGTCACAGGAGACATCCTAGCCACAGGCCGCTGCCAAGTGCGCGCAGGCATGGACCTCGACGGCCTGCTCTCCATCGCCGTTCCTGGGCATAGCGAGATGCTGGCAAACGGCCCCTTCCCTGGTGGCTTCCCCAGCCAGCCACGCACTGGCCTAGCCGCCGGGCAGAGCTTTGGCCCTCTCAGTATGCGGGATTACCCAAATAGCACACCCTTTGACGGCACGGTGCACCGCCTACGCCTCACGCTTTATCAAACACCCTCTGCGAAAGAAAATGGCGGAGAATGAAACCAGTTCAGGGCTTTGCCACCGGCAAGGAGACGCCCGCCGATTCCATCACTAGCCTCTGAAAAACATCACGCGGCTTGCCACTGTCTGGCACCAGCACATTCTGCACGAGGAAGACAGTGACCAGTTGGCGCTTGGGGTCGATCCAGCCATGGGTGGCAAAGGCACCGCCATGACCGTAGCTGCCCACAGGCATCGCTGGGCAGGGGCGCTGCTTTTCCCCATTCATCTGCCAGCCTGCGGCATACGCGGGATGCTTTTCACCCGTCGTCACCTGCTTTGTCATGTCTTGGATGGCCTTTTCCGAGAGAATGCGCACACCATCCAGCACACCACCTGCGGCCACCATGGCGTAAAATCGCCCCATATCCGCTGCCGTGGAAAAGAGCCCACCGGAAGGCTCCACCATATGCGTCACACTCTCATCCTGAGTCACGAAGGGGTTGTAGCCTGGGACCAGTTCATGCGTGTCCTCGCCCATCTTGTAGGTGCGGGCGATGCGAGCACAACGGGCCTGATCTGGATGAAAAAGGGTATCCTTCATGCCGAGTGGCTCAAAGAGCCGCGTGCGTAAAAAATCCTCATACTTCATGCCTGAGACGATCTCTAGAATACGTCCTGCCACCGTGGGGCCAAAGCCATACTCGTAGCTACGACCTGGCTGAAAGGCCAAGGGGGCACGCACGAGACTGGCCACATA
>JAIWOJ010000510.1 GCA_020216965.1 Prosthecobacter sp. | reverse complement strand
AGCCAAGGCACGAACAAAGGAATGCGCATCCACGTTCCGCGAATGCGCCTCATTGCGTCGGCTCTTGATGACGGCCAAGTTCCGATCGTTGGCTGGCTTACCAGCCCTCCGCGCGCTCAATGGAGCGGCGTTTGTAGAGGAACTCAAACATGTTGCCCTCGTGCGGCTGGTCCCAACTGATCTTCATGGTGCTCAGGGGGCCGACGTTCAGGCGGTCAATGCTGGAGCATTCCAGGAGCTGATCGATGAAGGTAGGATCCTTCGTGATGGCGCTGACAATCAGGGAGTAACCGATCTTGCCCAGCACCTCGGACTGCGGCACCTCGACCACACTGGCGTAGGGGCAGAGAAACTCGCGGTTTGCCAGCGGATGCTCCCAGGAATCGCAGCGGATGATGGTGGGGCGGAGGAAGATGCCGCCCTGGAACTCGACTTTGCGCGGGCCGTTGCGATACTTCGCAGTCACGTCCTCGGCACCCGGTGTCTTCAGGTCAGCTTCGATCGCGCTGTCGATGTAGTCCGCCATCTTCGGATTGGCGGAGCCGGAGAGCTTGGCATTTTCATCATCAGAGGGCAGCGGCTCCACGGGGCCGAGGCGCTGGGCGATGGCGTCGGCGATTTCTTTGCCATACTTCGGCACCAGCACGGCGCTGGCGTTGATGCAGGAGCGACCGCCATTGTCGCTGATGGAGCTGACGATGACGTCGATGTAGTCTTTCCAGTTTTCGATCTGGTCCTCGCCAATGATGATCTTGCTCCAGCCGGGACCGTGGACCTGCACGCGCGGGTTGTTTTCATACATCTTGGCGATGTTGACATCGCCAAAGACCAGGCTGCGTCCGCAGAGCTTCACCACCTCACCGCTGCCTTCGTGGTCGGTGGGGTAAAAGCCAAACGCCTCCGCAGGCGCGCCGGCGGCGATAAAGGCCTGGATCAGGCGGAAGGGCGTCCAGGGTTCCTCACGGCCTGGTTTGATGACCACCGGGGTCTTCAGGGCGATGGAGGGCAGCCAGAGGGAATTTACCGCAGGCGAGTTGCTGGGCATCACAAGGCCGAGGGCGTTTGCCGTGGGGAAGTAGGCCACCGGCGCGCCCGCCTGGGTGCCAAAGCCGTTGTCGATGACGCTCATGTCCAGGCCGCGGGAGAGGCCGTTGAGCACCATTTTCATGTTCGTCATGGCAAAGTGAATCTTCGCCATGTTGCGCTTCACCATGATGTGCGGCAGGCCGGAGGTGCGGGACAGGGTGGCGATGTATTCCTGCGGGCTCTGGGTGTGCCCCTTGTCGCCCAGCGGCAGGGTGCCGTTCAGGAAAAGCTCGCCCGCCTTGGCGGTGATCTCGATCAATTGCTCAACGGTGAACTTTTTCAGGCTGGCGCGGGCCTCACCGATCTTTGCGAGGTCTTTGCGGACGATCCCCGCGTTCACCTGGCTGACCTCGGCGCAGACCTCGCCGGTCTTGTGGTCTTTGACCTGGACTTTATCGAGCGACTCGTAGGGGCGGCCTTTGCGGAGGGCGGGAAGGTGGGGGACGGACATGGGAATGCTGGGTGTGGTCGGTTTTACGGAGAAGGCAGAGAACGCGCCGGGTGGCAAGTTCTACCGCTTTACGCGCTTTGGCGGATTTCAGACGGAAGCAAAGAGAAAACTGTGCCGATGACAGGGGGGTAACGCATTCCTGGATTGCAGGGCACGGCCTCTGCACTGAATTTGCCTCCTCATGCACGACACTGGCTTTTTTCTCTCTGCCTTCCTCTATCTAGCCACTGCGGTGCTGATGGTGCCTTTGGCACACCGGCTAGGTCTGGGATCGGTGCTCGGCTACTTGGTGGGTGGGGTTTTGATCGGCCCATCCCTGCTGGGCTGGGTAGGGGGACAGCAAGGGGAGGATGCCATGCATTTTGCGGAGTTTGGGGTGGTCATCATGCTCTTTATGACAGGGCTAGAGCTTGAGCCTGCAAGACTATGGCGAATGAGAGGCCCTGTTTTTGGCTTGGGTGGCCTGCAAGTGCTGCTCACAGCGCTAGTCATCCTAGCGGTGGCTTGGGCGGGGGGGCTGCCCTGGCGTCAGGGGCTAGCCGTCGGCATGATCCTAGCTCTGTCCTCCACGGCGATCGTTCTCCAGTCGCTCCGCGAAAAGGCGCTCTTGGGCACAGATGCGGGTAGTGACGCCTTTTCTGTGCTGCTGTTTCAGGACATTGCAGTGATCCCGATGCTGGCGCTCTTTCCCTGGCTTGCTCCGGCAGCTTTCGCGGCGGAAAAAGCATGATGATGAGGATGCCTATGCCAGCATCGTGCGGCAGCGGCGCATTGAGCTGGCCCAGCTCTTTGAAAAAGACCGATCCACAGCAAGCAAACCTGGATCACCGCAGGCAGCTCCCTAGGCGCAAAAAACCGTTTGCTGGATTGCCGAAAGGTGCCAGAATCCCGCCCCCTGCCGCCCGGGCTTGTGTCAATCCCCCCTTTGCTCTGCGGCATCACACTCCTTCAGAATTTACATTTATGGCATACGCAATCATCAAGACTGGCGGCAAACAGTATAAAGTCTCCGTGGGCGATAAGCTCAACGTAGAAAAGCTCGACGTAGCCGAGGGCGAGACGACTTCCTTTGACCAAGTGCTGGCCGCTGGTGAAGGGGCAGACCTCAAAATTGGTGCCCCCACCCTGGCAGGTGCCACCGTGGAAGCCAAAGTGCTGGAGCAGTTCAAGGCCGACAAAGTCACCGCCTTCAAATTCAAGAAGCGCAAAGGCTATCACAAGACCAAAGGCCATCGCCAGCCCCTGACTCGCGTGCAAGTGACCGCGATCAACGCCTAATTTTTC
>JAIWOJ010000509.1 GCA_020216965.1 Prosthecobacter sp. | reverse complement strand
TGAGCTTCTGGGCAGAAAGTCAGAGAAATGCAGGCTAACGATGCGCCTGCCTGCCCGTTCTGACTTGCCGCCCGCTTGGCCGCCTGCCAGTCTGGCCCACTTCTTCGCCCCCATGATCCGCCCCTCCCTCACCCCTGCCCCGCTGCTGTTGGCGCTTCTCTTGTCTGCCTGTGACCGCCAGCAACCCTCTCCACCCGCAGCCCAGCAGGCAGGTGAAAAAGCCGCCCCTCAGCAGGCCAGCATCCCCGCAGAAAAACCCGCCCCTGAGCCAGCCAAGCCGACTCAAGAGCCCATGCCCGCAGAGCCCGAGGCCCCCAGCAATCTCGTGGGCATGAGCGACTTTGCCAGCATGGAGCCGCTGGATCGTGTGGACCTACCCGACCGGGGGGTCATCCGCTTTGGGCCAGAGAGCTTCCAGCACGCCAACCAAGCCCACTGGGAAACCTACACCTGGACTGGGTTCAAAGCGAAGCGCTGGGGCCGCTACCAAGTGCGGCTCACCTACACCCTCCGCCGCGCCGCCTTGGGCGTGCAGTTTCGCATCGGCGATCTGACGGTGAAGCACTCCCTAAAATCCGCACCCGGCCCGCGCAAAACTATCCTGGGTGAGGTCTATCTGGCCCAGGCCGGGGATGTGCCTTTCATGATGCTCACCCCGCCCACGGAGGATGGCGGCTTCAAGCTCCTCGAAGTAGCCCTCATCCCAGCCCCTGAGGGGGCCGTGCCAGCCATCGGCAGCGATGGCACCATCACCCTGCCCGCCAGCAGCGCCACCACCTGGTCTGAGACCATGCGCTACGAACCCAAGCCTGAGAAGAACTGCCTGGGCTTCTGGACAGAGGTCGATGACTTTGCGGAGTGGGAGTTTCAGGTAGCCAAGCCTGGTCGCTACCAAGTTACCGTCACTTACGGTTGCGGCGGCGGCAACCACGGCAGCGAGGTCGAGCTGAAGCACAATGGTCAGTCCCTGAAGTGGACCACTCAGGACACCGGCGGCTTTCAAAAATGGCAAGACCTCGCGCTGGGTGAGATCGAATTCAAAACCACCGGTCCCCAGCGCCTCGTCATTGATCCGGTCAACAAAGTGAAAAACGCCGTCCTTGATGTGCAAAAGGTGGTGCTCACCCCCGCAGGCTGACGGGAAGCCATGCTGTGGAAGGCACTTCGCATCCTAGGCTGGGTGATGCTGCTGCTCGGCATCGCCTTGCAGCTTGGGTTGCGTGACCGCCATCCAGCCTGGACACTTCTGTTCTACGCCATGCCACGGCCCTGCCTGGCTGCCTTGGCCCTAGCCTTGGCCTGGATTTGCAAAAATCACCCTTTCCTGCGCACCACCGCACTAGCCCTCGCGGCTGCCATCAGCCTAGGGTGGCTGGGCAGCTCCTGGCAGCCGCGTCTGATGCCCAGCGCACTTCCTGCCCATGGCAAACCCCCACCTGCCGCAGGGCCGCACTTCACGCTGCTTTTCTGGAACCTCTGCCGCCCCCGCGGGCTACATCCGCAGGCCGTCCAGCTCATCCAGCAGCTCAAGCCCGATATCGCCGCTTTTGTCGAGCCCGGTCCCGCTGCTGGCACCTTGCTGACGGAGTACGAGGCCCGACTGCCCGGCTACCAGGCCGCGTGGATGCCGCGCGGCATCCTGTGGCTCTCCAGGCTACCCTCCCGCTACCGGGAGCGTGGCAAGCTAGAGGGTGCAGGTGCCTATGCCCGTTTTGAGGTCCAGGGTTTAGGCGCGCCCTTTCCCATCGTCGTCGGTGATGTCCTCCCCCATCTTTTTCACCCACGCACGCAGCAGCTCCGCGAGCTTTTGGCCCAGGCCCAGGGCAGGCCAGATGCGATCTTGGTGGGTGACCTCAACACCCCTTTGGAATCCGTCCATTTCGATGCTTGGCGCGCCCGTTATCAAAATGCCCTCGAAAGCCGCCCGCGCCTCCTGCGCGAGACCTGGCCCTGCGGCCTCCCCCTCCTCAGCCTAGATCAGGCCTGGGTCGGCCCAGCCTGGGAGATCCTTGAAGTCCGCAAAGTCTGGCGACTCACGGGTAGCGACCACGCGGCCCTCTGGCTGCACCTCCAGCGGCGCTAGTGACACCGCCCCGCTCAGCCCAGCTCAAAAAGGCTTGGCTGCACCGGGCGCTCAGGATGCCTTTTGCCATTCACGGCGTGGGCTTCTCGCTGGCTCGTGGGTTCTAGCATCTCCGCTGCCATGAGGCGTTGCTGGATAATCTCACAGTAGGCAGGGTTGACCTCGAAGCCGATAAAATGCCTGCCCAAGCGCTTCGCCGCCACAGCCGTCGTGCCGCTGCCCATGAATGGGTCAAAGACCAGACCACCCACCGGGCAGCTCGCCTTAATCATCCGCTCAATGATCTCCAAAGGCTTCTGGGTCGGATGATCCACACGTTCAGAGTGAATCGCGTGCAAGCGGGACACCGCCCACACATCCTTGGGATTGTAGCCCATCTCTAGCCACTTCTTGCCCACAAAGATGGACCGCGAGCGCGCTTTCTTGGTTTCTTCGTCGTAAGGGATGCGGATGGAGTCGATGTCAAAATAGTAGTCTTTCGACTTCGCAAAGAAACCAATCGTGTCATGCACCGAAGAGAAGCGGCGCGTGCTACCTCCCATGCTGGGCACCTTTCTATCCCAGATGATTTCATTGAGCATGATGAGCTTCTTTTTCAGATAGCAAAAAAGCTCGGGGGAGTAACGCCACGTCACGAAAACATAAAGACAGCCATTGCGCTTTAGCTTGGGAATCACCGCATCGATCCACTGCTTGCTCCATTCCAGATAAGCCTCTGGGTCAAGCTTGTCAGAGTTATTG
>JAIWOJ010000508.1 GCA_020216965.1 Prosthecobacter sp. | reverse complement strand
GATTTCTGATTTTTGATTTGAAGGGGCCATTCAGGCTCCTTCAACAGGCGGTCCGCCTTCCACCAGCATCGCGAGATGCAGCAGAGACTCCTGCCAGCCGAGGTAGCACATCTCCGCCGGGATCACCTCCGGCACGCCAGCCTGTGTGATGCTGAGATCGGTACCGCAGGAGACGGCTTTGAGCTTCACGGTCACTTCGATCTGGCCGGGCAGGTTGGGATCATCGAAGACATCGGTGTAGCGGAGCAACTCGTTCGGCACGAGTTCGAGGTATTCTCCGCCAAATGAGTGCGTGTGGCCGTTGTTGAACTGCGTGAAGGCCATCTTGAAGGTGCCGCCGACTTTCGGCTCGAGATGGAAGACTTTGCACAGGAAGCCGTTCGGCGGCAGCCAGCGGCAAAGCGCGTCGGGATCGAGAAAGGCTTTATAAACCAGTTCAGGCGTCGCCTTGAGCACGCGGTGAAGGGTGATGGTGTGGGTGGGCATGGCTTTTGTTCCAGGAAATTCAAAAATCTGCATTCAGAAATCAGCAATCCATGAATCAATCCCAGGCGAATGGGCGCTTCGGCGACGGACAAACCGATTCATAAATTTCTGAGTTACGATTTTTGATTTCTGATCTTCATCTCTCCGAGCCGTCACTCCATCGAGTGCAGGCCGATCATATTGCCCTCAGTATCAATGATGATGGCAATAAAGCCGTAGGGAGCGATGGAGAACTTCTCTTTGAAAACCTTTCCACCTGCCGCCGCGACGCGGGATGCCGGCACGCCGCAGTCCTGGCAAGAGAAGTAGATAAGCGTGCCGCCCGCGCCGGGTGTGAAGCCATCCATCCGGCAAAGGGTGCCGCCGCAGCCAGGGGCATCGTTTTCCATGTTGGTGGGAAACATCAGCATTTCAAAGCCGCCGTCCATCCCGTCGGGATTGGGCATTGGCTGCATCTGGATGCCTAGCACGGTTTCATAAAAGGCGCGGGCTCGGGCCATGTCAGAGACATAGATTTCGAACCAGCCGACGGGATTGCGTTTGGGTGTCATGATGAGGTGTGTGGGGGTTAGTGGGAAACGATCACTTTGAAACCGCCGAAGGACATCGTCTTGCAGTCGAAAATGGGCGGCGATGGGCATATCGCACTCATCCGTTCGTCGGCCATGATTTTGGCGTTAGCGGTGTCACGCGAGGCTTTGTCTGCAAAGGAGGCCCAGGCAAAAATGACGGTCTGGTCTTCCTTTGCGTCAGCGGCAGAGATGAAGGAGCGGCACCCCTCAGCGACCATGTCGTCCGCCGCGCATTCGGTGTATTGCAGGGCACCATGCTCCAGCCAGATGGCGGAAGCCTTCTCCGCGACGGCGCGGTATTCTTCGAGTTTGGAGGTGGGGATGGCAAGGAGGAAGCCATCGACGTAAGTTCCAGGTGTTTTCATTGTGTTGGTGGGATGAGTCAGGGATTGGAAAGAGACGCCGCTTTCACGTCCGCCATCGGGCGGCAGAGGTCAGCGATGGGGCGCACTTCAATCTGCACGCCATAGGCAAGCGTGGGGCAAGCTTGGGCGAGCTTCACCGCCTCTTCCGTGGTGGCAACGCTGAGCAGAAAGTAACCTGCGATGGCCTCTTTGGATTCAGCAAAGGCACCATCGGTGACAAGCCCCTGCGCGCCGCTGACGAGTTTTCCCTCCTCCATGAGCGGTTGGGCTCCGCGGAGGATGCCTTTGCGTTGCAGGCCCTCCACCCAGCCGTAAAAGTCCGTCATGATGCGCTGCAGCTCGGCCGGTGAGAGGCCGCTGTTCCAATGTGTGCCGCGCATGAGCAGCAGGTGCTCGCCAGTGGTTTGTTGGGTGTTCGGATTCATTCGACGGGTGTTTCGTTCGTGAGGCGATAGGCGGAGCCGCGCTCGGACTCGAGCGGCCGGATTTCGTAGCAGATGCCATGCGCGAGCACCGGACTCTCCGCCACGAGCGCCGAGGCGGCGGCGAGACTCTCTGCCACGATGATCCAGTAGCCGCCGATGACTTCTTTCCCCTCAGCAAAGGGGCCATCGGTGCGGATGCCATCGCGAGTGACGAGCGCTGCATCCATGGTCAATCGCGAGCCAGGCTTGAAGCGGCCTGCGGTGATGTTCGCTTCATACCAGGTGTAAAACTTGTCGATGGCGGCCTCAATGTCGGCTTTCTCGGCGGCTGGATCCCATTTGCCGCGCGAGAGCAGGAGGTAGGTGTTTTGTTCAGTGCTCATGGCTTTTGACGCAGGATTTTCTCCATGGGCCTTCCTTTGGCGAGCTCGTCAATCAACTTGTCGAGGTAGCGCAGTTCGCGCATGAGCGGGTCGGTGATTTCCTCCACCCTGATACCGCAGACAACGCCAGTGATGAGGCTGCGTGAGGGGTTAAGCTTGGGTGCTTGGGTGAAGAATGCCTCAAAGTTCAACTCGGATGTGAGCACGCGCTGAAGCTCTGCCTCGCTGTAGCCAGTGAGCCAACGGATGATGGTATCCACCTCTGCCTTGGTGCGTCCTTTTCTCTCTGCCTTGGCAACGTAGAGCGGATAGACGCTGGCAAAGCTGGTGGAGAAGATGCGGTGTTTTGCATCAGGTGGACGCTGGCTGTCCGGCTTTTTCACGGGTTAGGTTGGTCAGGATGGAGCTGGGGAATAGGCGATTGGCTTTCGGCTATTGCCTTTCAAAGATGACGGGTGGGCCGCAGGGGACACTTTTGCCATTCTCCCAGGCCACGCCTTCGAGTTTGAAGTGGTTCGCGTCCAGAAAGGTATAGGTGGCGCTGTGCATGTGCTTTTCTTTCCTCACATCCAGGCCGGGCGTGGGGGCGAGATCAA
>JAIWOJ010000507.1 GCA_020216965.1 Prosthecobacter sp. | reverse complement strand
GACTACACCGAGGCCACCGCGCTGCTCGGGCGGGAGTTTTTGACGAAGTTCAAAGGCAGCGCGAAGAAGGACACCAAGCCGCCCGGCCCGCCTGCGGAGCCGCCTGCCATCGTCGAGGGTGTGACCATCCGCATCGAGCCCACCGGGCGCTACCTCACCGCCACGGTGGAGGGCCGCCATGCGCGCGTGACGCTGGAGCAGTATCGCGAGCACATCGCGCAGCGGCTCATCGCCCAGGCGGGCAGTCTGGCTGAGTTCCGCCGCCTGTGGGTGCTGCCGCCGGAGCGGCGCGGCCTCATTGACAGCATCGTGCGCGGCGGCTTCTCACCGCGCGCCCTGCAGGTGGCCGAGGAGGCAGCGGACTGCGATCTCTTTGACGTGCTGGGAGAGGTCGGCTACGGCCTCGCGCGGCAGACCAAGGCCAACCGCGCCTACGCCTTCACCTACAAGCAGCAGCCCTGGCTGCAAACCATGCCCCCGCCCACCGCCGCCACGGTGAAGGCCATCGCCAGCCAGTTCTCCCTGGGCGGCACCGAGGCGCTGGAGACTCCGCACATCTTCAGCACCCCCATGGTCGTGCAAGCCGGCGGCCTCGCCGCCCTGCGCCTGTTCGACGACCCCGCGAAGCTGCTGGCCGGGACCAAGGAAAGGCTGTTTGCGGCATGAGTGGACGAATTGAACAGCGCTGCGTGCCGAAGGCACGGGAGAGGGTAGCCAGGGGTGAAACCCCTGGAATTTCGAGCCATCCATCGCCTCCATACCGCGCCCTGGAAGGGCGCGAGAAACATCCGAATGCCCCGGCGGCATCAAATGTCACCGGTGGGCGTGCATTTCTCGCACCCCTGCCGGGGTGCGGAATGGGTTGGGGGGCGCGGGGTGGCGCGGGTCCGGTGGTTTCACCACCGGCTACCAGCTCTCAAGCCTCCGGCTTGAACGGCGGTGTGGTCTGTGGGCAGGAAGGGAGGTTGTGGGCATGAGGACGACGCTTGGGGAGATCTGTACTCAAGACCGGAAGCTCGTCGTTCCGGGCAGCAAGGATGCACTTCGACTCCCATATCTTGGACTGGAACAGATTGAATCGCAGACAGGTCGCATCATCAGCATTGAGCCGTCTTCAGACCAAATCACCGGCATCGGAGCGGCTTTCCGTTTCGACTCAAGGCATGTGCTCTACAGCAAACTTCGGCCTTATTTGAACAAGGTCGCACTCGCTGACTATGAAGGCCGTTGCACAACAGAATTGATTCCTCTCCTGCCTTCTCCGGGAATTGATCGCGAATTTTTAGCATTCCTACTTCGTTCGCCGTCGGCTGTTTCCCATGCTAGCACCGCTAACACTGGCGCAAGAATGCCCCGAGCTGATTTGGATCATCTCTTTGCCTGGGAAGTGCAAGTTCCCGACCTGGAAACCCAGCGCCGCCTCGCCGCCCGCCTGAAGTCCCAAATGGCCGCCGTCGAGGAAGCCCGCCGCCGAGTCGAGGAGCAGGCGAAGGCTGCTGAGGCGCTTTGGCAGAGAGTGTTGGTGGAGGTGTTTGAAGATCAGAACGGCGAAGAATGGCCTCACCGCAGTCTGGGGGATTTGCTTCGCGCGCCTTTGAGGACTGGCATTTCCAAACAAGGCAGCACCGAGGCGAAACATCGCTGCCTTGGCCTTTCAGCCGTTCGGAGCGGCCTGCTGGATGTGTCTGCCTCCAAACCCATCAACCTCACCGAGGCCGAAGCCGAGCGTAACCGCGTCAAGCCAGGAGCATTTTATGTGGTGCGAGGCAATGGCAACGTCCGTCTGGTCGGTCGTGGCGCGGTGGCACCTGATGAGGTTGGTGAGGAGATCGTGTTCCCTGATTTGCTCATTGAGGTGACTCCAGAGCCGTCGCTGCTGCTGACCGAGTATCTACGCTGGGCATGGGAGGCACCTGGCGTGCGTGAGGAGATCGAATCCAGGTCGATGACCACCTCCGGCATCTTCAAGATCAATCTGGGCAATCTGGCCCAAGTCCCTTTGCCACTCCCCCCGCTACCCACCCAGCGCCGGATCGCGGCGCGGTTGCGGGAGCAGTTCGTGCGGCTCCAGCAGCTCCAGAGCGCCCTGAGCACCCAGCGGGAAGCCCTGGAGGCGCTGCCGGGCGCGTTCTTGCGGGAGGCGTTTGGGAGTTTGTCTGATTGAGGCGAGCCGGAGGCTCGTGAGCCGGTAGCCGGTGGTGAAGCGAGGCTCGGCGAGCGAGAACCACCGGATGACGGCACGATGCCCGCATCACCATTCCCCCGCGCCCTGGAAGGGCGCGAGAAACGTCCGCAGGCATCATCGACAGAGAACGCCAACGGACACAGCTCATTTCTCGCTCATTTCTCGCGCCTCTGCCGAGGCGCGGGGTTGATGATGGGTGGGTGGCACCTATTCCAGGGGTTTCACCCCTGGCTACCTGCTCTGCGCCCTGCCGGGGGCGGAATGGTTTTGGCTGTTGCCGTTTTGGTGGTTCTCGCTCAATGACTCACTTCACCACCGGCTCCGCTCCTTTCAGAGGCGATCCCGCCAGACCACAATGCGAAGTGCGCTCACCACAGGTATCTGTCGTCATACTCGACGAGGCCGCGTTTTAGCATCTCGACATATTCTTCCTGGAATGTCTTCACGCGATGGTGCTGCGGCTGGTTCAGCACATACGACCGGACCTTTTCCAAATCCTGCGCGCCAAAGCTGAACGCCCCGTAACCTTCCTGCCAGGCAAATCCGCCCAGCTTCATCTCCTCATGCAGCCAGCGGGAGGATTCACTCTTCAATTCACGCATGACGTCGGAGAGCCGGTGGGTGGGTTTCAAGCCCACTGCGAG
>JAIWOJ010000506.1 GCA_020216965.1 Prosthecobacter sp. | reverse complement strand
AGCCCCGATGGCGGCGGTGGTATCAACTGAAGGTGCGGGCGCAGTTCCGGCACCTCACGCTCCAGCCCCTCTGCCACCAGCCGCGCCATCATGCGCGCCCCCTCGCGGGAAAAGTGCGCATGATCCTGCTCCCCAGGCCCATAGCGTAAGCAGAACTTCTCCCCTAGTTGCTGAAACAGAGCAAAACTCGCGTGGTGCAGATCAATCACCGGCACTCCCATCTCAGCCCCCACCGCCTTCGCTGCCTCTACATAGGGCGTCAGCGATGTCGTCAACCTCCCCTCCACATAGACCCGCCGCGCCACCGAGGTCACCAGCACCGGTCTGCCACCCGTCTCCCGCACCTCACGGATAAAGGTCCGCAGATTCTCTCGATAAGTCGTCGCCGCATCCGTCGCACGTTTTGGATCATCCTTCTGGTCATTGTGACCAAACTGGATCAGCACCCAATCCGCCTTTTCCCCCAGCACACGATCCCAAAGCCCGAGATCACGAAAGCTCTTCGTGCTCGTCCCCGAGCGTGCATGATTCACCACCGTGGCCTGGGGCAAAAACTCCCCCAACATCTGCCCCCACCCCGCCAGATCAGGCCGGTCCTTTGAAGGATGCAGCACACTCGCCACCGTCGAATCCCCCGCGAGCGTGATTTTGATCGGCTCTGCTAGGAGAGAAGAGATGAATAGTGAAGCCAGCAGGAGAAGGAGCATGAAGCTAAAAACGAACCCATTTCCCTCCTCCATACAGCCAGTATTCTTCGTTCCGTCGGACATAGCTCGCAGACTGCTAGCAAACTCGAATTCCTGCCCCATCTGGGATGGGTCTTGCAAACTAAGATCAGTGAAAATCTTCTTGAGGCGTCTCCTTATTTCATCAGACCATGGGCGAATGCTGCATGAAATCCACGCAACCCTCGAAAGCCACTTTCCCATTTACTCAGACAAAATTGTAGAATTAAAGAAGCAAAGCCCTACCCACGCCAACGACATCCCAGGACATCCCTAACGCTGACAAATCGCCCACCCAGTGCCAATCGTTTGCCATGCCCGACACCGCCTCCCCCCTCTACTGGAAACGCAAGCTCGCCGCCTACCTGCATGACCCGCCGGAGAAGCCCTATGATTTCGGCCCGCGCCATATCGAACGCGCCGGCATCCACGCCCTGAGCTTCGGGGTTGACGAGCTTTGGAAGCGCATGGGCAGCAACTCGGACTGGACCTCCGCCGCCGCTGACCGCTTCGTTTTTCCCAGCGGGCAGGCCATTGGCAAAAACCTTGGTGAAGATCTGCGGCCCTGTTTCATCCATCCGCTTAGTGGCAAAGAGAATCAACCCGCCCTGCCGACCGATGCCTTGAAATTCCCCGGCCAGGCAGAAGCCGAAGAATGGCTGGGCGACATCCGCCCCGACTGGAAAAGCGAGGATCCGCACACCCTTTTCCTCCGCGCCTGGCGGCACTGGTCAGGCTACGCCGCGCAGCATCCCAAAGGGAGGGAAAAAGGTGCCGGGCTGCTACCCTACCTCCCGGCAGATACCCGCATCGCCGACGGCTCCATCTGGCATCATTGCGCCATCGTCAGCGCCCTGGAGAGCACCCGCAGCTCGGATGAGCCCGGCGCTCCTTTGAAGCCCGCCTTTCTGCTTTTCCAGATCGGTCCCGTCCAGGACTTCATCGCCCAAGCCCGCAGCACGCGTGACCTCTGGAGCGGCTCTTACCTGCTCTCCTGGCTCACCATGCACGCCATCAAGGCTGTGGCAGACCACTGCGGTCCCGATGCCATCCTTTTCCCCAGCCTCAAGGGCCAGCCGCTCTACGACTTCCTGGAACAGCAGCGCCTCGGGCTGGAGCAGGATTTTGCCAAAGCCGCCCGCCAGGAAGACGTGCTCGTCCCCGGCATCCCCAACCGCTTTCTCGCCGTGGTCCCGCAGGACTTTGACGCGGAAGCCATCGTGGCAGCAGCCTTCAAAACCGAGTGGCACACCATCGCCGCCACCTGTCGCGCCTGGCTGGAAAAGGAGGGCATCGGCTTTGACGCCCATCACGACCAGCTCTGGGAAAATCAGATCGCATCCCACTGGCAGCTCACCTGGCAACTCTGGCCCTGGCAATCTGCCGACGCGGCGCTGACCGCGTTCCAGCAAATCCCCCTCGGCCGGGAAAACGCCATCCATCTTGCCAAAGCGGTCGCCGAAGCCATCCCGGACGCGCACAAGGACAGTCGCTGCTATCGCGACGGCAAACTGGATCCCGGCTGGGCCTGGAGCGCCCACTACCAGCTCTGCCAGCACGCCCTCGATGCACGCCGCTCTCTGCGGGACTTCCACGGCCTGCCCACCGATTTTACCCGCAAGCCCGGCCATCGCGACGCGCTCAGCGGGCGTGAGGAAGCCGTCCTCCAGGCCGAAGCCATGGAAGAGGCAGTGAAAAAGAGCACCGCTCTCAAGCATCTCTTCCGCCACATCGAACCCCTCGGTGCCGCCAACCTCATCAAGCGCGTCTGGCACAAGGCTTACCTGGCGCGGCTGCAAGAGGTCGAAGGCAAAAAACACCTGCCCAACCTGACCCGCGCCCGCGAAAGCTTCGACTCCGTGCCCTCGGTGGCAGCGGGTGCATTTGCCAGCAGGCTGTATCAGCGGGCAGAGAAGGAGGGACCACTGCGTGAGAAATGGCTCGCTTTCCTGACCGCAGCTTCAGACGCCAGGGACGATTTTCCAGAAACCATCGCTAATTTTCAGGATAGCAGTGAGCCTATCTGGATCAGTAGAACAGACAATAGTGTCTTTGTCTCCGACCTGTGGAGCAAAGAACTCACAAGAACCAAGGTGGCTAGCTCTACTGAGT
>JAIWOJ010000505.1 GCA_020216965.1 Prosthecobacter sp. | reverse complement strand
GCTCTCCCCAGTGCGGCCACGCCACTCAAACTTTGGCTCACGTTTGGCGATGCGGATGAGCGAGGGCAGCTGCACCTCTGGGTCTTCCGCCAAAGCGCGCCGCATGAACTTGTGCTCCCAGTTTGGCCTGCCTGCTACATACAGCACACGGTAGGGGCCACTGCCACGGTCCACTATCACCTGGCGCTCATTGTCTGCCAGCGTGGCCTCCTGGGACGCCGCGCGCCTGTCCCCCTGCCCATCTTGACCTGCCAAACCTGCCTCCCTCAAAACCAGCCGGTAAAAGCTCACCCCCGGCTTGGCCGCAGGTAGCTTGAGCCGCAGGGTCTGTGCCTCCGCAGCCTTTCCCAGGCGCACCTTTTCTGCCACCACCAGCTTGCCCGCGCTATCGAGCACCTGCACCTCGGCCTCACGGCCCTGAAAGCCCGTTGCCTCAATGCCTGCTGTGATCGTCACCGGCGTGTCTTCAAAGGCCGCCTGTGCCACCGAATGCTCCACCAGCCGCAGATTGGGACGGGGAGCCTCCTCCCCCACCAGCACGGGGAAAATGGGCACCTTCACGCTCCCTGCCTCCAACTTCAGATGTCCCGCATCCGTCGGGCGGCCATCCGTCACCACCACTAGCGCTGCCACTCGGCTACCAGGGCCACCGCCGATCAAGGTCTGCAGCGCCCGCTCCAGACGCGAGGCCGTGCCTTGAAAGCTCAGCCCAGAAAAATCTGCCACCGCCCGCAGATGACTGTCCGCCGTGTGCAGGCGCACGCGGAAAAGCGCCGCCAGCGCATCCATCCACGCGGGTGGCTGGCTGGCATCCCGCCCCAGGGCATCCCTCACCGCCTCCGCGCGTGGCCTGCCGCCAGGCGTCTCTGCCACCGTCAGAGAGGCGCTATCATCCACCAGCAGCACCACCTCATTTTCCCCCGGTTTAGGCGTGCGGCGGGACCACACAGGATCTGCCAGGCAGACCAGCAGCAGAGCCCAGGCCGCCATCTTGCACCCCAGTGCCGCCAGACGTAGCCCCACCGGGCCAGACGCCCTGAGGTAACTCCTCCCCAGCAGAACCAGCACCCCGGCTAGCAGAAGGGCTGCCAACCAGAGACGTTCAGGGTGTTGAAAGGAAAGGGTGGTCAAAGCAAAAACAAAAGAACAGAGCTGCCGGAAGCATCCTCCATGCACAAAGCAGGAGTCAGAAACTAACGTGCCGCCTGGCTAGCATCCTTCGATTACTATCTCTCGCGCCATGAAGATTTGTGATTATGGCAGCAGAATGAGGAGAACAGAATGGCCTGATACTTTTGTCCTGATTCTGTTACCAATGGGTTTGAGTGTATTTCACAAAACCTGATGACATGGAGTATATCATGATACTAGCTCAACCTCTGCACGCCCCCACTCACCTCAATGCCACACAGAGCAGGGCGGCGAAGAGCAGGAGCTGCAAGCCACTGAGCGCGAGCAATTTATTGTAAGCTGGACCGGGCTCCGTGGTCCAGAGGCGCAGGATGAGGAAGAGACCCGGCGGCAGGCAGGCCAGGGGCAGCGTCAGGGCCAGCGGGCGTCCGTTTTCCCACCAATACAGCCCAGCAGCATGGGCTGCCAGGATGAGCAGGCTGATCTCTGCACGCGCAAAGGTAGGGCCAAAGCGCACGGCCAGGGTGCGCTTGCCGGTGGCAGTGTCCTCAGCGAGGTCACGCAGGTTATTGATGGCGATGAGGACGGTGCTCAGGCAGCCGATCTGCACGCCGCCTACCACGCCGCCCACCAGCCATTCTCCCGTCTGCACAAAGGCGGAGCCCGTGACGGCGATGAGGCCGAAAAACAGGATGACGAAAAGCTCCCCCAGCCCCCGATAGGCCAGCGGTGCCGGGCCGCCCGTGTAACCGTAGCAAAAATAGAGCGAGGGAATGCCAATGATGACGATGGGCAGACCGCGCGCCTCAATCAATGGCAGAGAGAGCGCCGCAGCGAGCGCCAGCGACAGCCAGCCAGCCAACATGACGGCGTCTGCACTCGCCGCGCCAGAGGCCGTGATGCGCACCGGGCCTAGACGTGCCGAGGTGTCTTTCCCCTGCCGGTAGTCCAGGGCATCGTTGAAGAGGTTGGTGGCAATCTGCAGCGCTAGGGTGCTGCCCAGCGTGAAGGCCAGCAGACGCCAATCCAACGGCGTGCCGCCCAGGGCTGCACCGATGTGGAATCCGGCAAAGACCGGGGCGATGGCCGCGCCCAGGGTCTTGGGGCGGGCCGCTAGGATCCATTCACGCAGGGAGGCCATGGCGGCGCATCACATGACCATGCCACCATCTACCGCCAGGACTTGGCCGGTGATGTAGCGGGCGTCCTCGCTGGCTAGGAAGGCCGCTGCCGCGGCGATGTCCTCCGCCTGGCCGAAGTCCGAGAGGGGGATTTTTTCCAGGATGGCTGCCTTCACCTTCTCATCCAGCACGCCGGTCATGTCGGTGGCGATGAAGCCGGGGGCGATGACGTTGGCGGTGACGCCACGGCCCGCATACTCCTTGGCGAGCGATTTGGTAAAGCCGATCAGCCCCGCCTTGCTGGCCGCGTAGTTCGCCTGGCCGGCATTGCCGATCAGCCCGATGACGGAGGCGATATTGATGATGCGCGCGCCTTTCTGCTTCAGCAGGCTACGCTGAAAGGCCTTCACCATGTGAAAGGCACCTTTCAGGTTGGTATCCACCACAAAGTCCCAGTCCTCCTCACTCATGCGCAAAAGCAAGCCGTCTTTGGTCACGCCCGCATTGTTCACCAGGATGTCCACACGGCCAAAATCTGCCAGCACCTGCTTGCCCATCTCTGCCACGGCTTCCCCATGGCCCACATCCACG
>JAIWOJ010000504.1 GCA_020216965.1 Prosthecobacter sp. | reverse complement strand
TCAGGGAACGTGCCTCTTGGAAGAGAGGGTTATTATCAAAGACACGCCAGAGCATGGAATCCCCACCATCCACGAGCTTCACTTCAAAGAATGGACTGCCCGTCGAGGTTACCTTTTCCGCTCTGGCTTCCACCTGCACATGCACGCGGTAGGGTTGCGCGACCTGCCCGGCGATTTGGCGAAGTTCAGTCAGCGTGATGAGGTCAGGCAGTTCTGGGCTGTCAGGTTCCATGCTGGGAGTGAAGCGCCACCGCCCAGGGCCATGCAAGATCAAAGGCACAGAGGTCGCCTGGGTCTTCGATAGACAGCAAGGCAGGTCGGCGTTAAAGCGCAGCCTCATCCACCCACCGTCATGAAGATCTTCCGCCTACCTCTCATCGCTCTAGCTGCTGCCACCTTCAGCCAATGTGAAAAAAAGCCAGCAGAGCAGGCGGCCACAGAGCCCGCTGCCTCTGAGATTCAGCTCTTCAACGGCGTCGATCTCGTCGGTTGGGAAGGGAACACAGACCTATGGAGTGTGCAAGATGGTGCCATCACTGGCATCACCCCGCCAGACCCCGCCAACCCAGAAAAAGGCATCATCAAGCACAACACCTTCCTCGTGTGGAAAGGGGGCACGGTCGGCGACTTTGAGCTGACCTTTCAGTACCGAATCGAAAAGGGGAACTCAGGGGTGCAGTACCGTAGTAAGGAGTTAGAGCCAGGCGAGTTTGGCCCCATCATCAGCGGCTACCAGGCTGATTTTGAGGCCGGGGACAAGTACAGCGGCATCCTCTATGAGGAGAAAGGCCGTGGCATCCTGGCCCTGCGCGGGGAAAAGACCGTCATCAAACCTGGCGAAAATCCGAAAAAGCCCCTGATCGAGAAAGGGGAACCGGTGGGAGACAGCGCCGCCATCCAGGCATCCATCAAAAAAGAGGATTGGAATGACTACAAAATCATCGCCAAAGGCAACCATGTGCAGCATTTCATCAATGGGATGCAGACGGTGGATGTCACCGATGAAGATGCTGCCAATGCGCCCAAGGAGGGCATCTTGGCTCTGCAGATCCACCAGGGACCGCCGATGAAGGTGCAGTTTAGGAATCTGAAGCTGGTGCCGCTGGATTAAGGCTCGGCACAAAGGCTGCTTCGAGTCGAATTCTGAAGTCTTCGTGCATCTGACATGTTTCACCGCTTTTTGACCCTCGCTCTCGTTCATCTGGCCTGCTCCTGGGTAGCTGCCGCTGCTGATCCGACGGAGTATATCATCTGCTCTGGCGGCCCCGCCTTGCGCAAGTGGGAGGATCTCCGGCAGCCCTCCATGCGCCATGACCGCTGGTGGGGAAACTTTGTCCGCACCGCTCGTGTGCGGATGCAGGAGCTACAGAAAACTCAGCCCCAGGGCACCATCATCACCTGGCTCGTCTATCGGGATGGCTACCTGAGGCGCGCAGCCGAGGACCGCGATCCACTGACCGCTCACTGCGAGTCGGTGCGTGATACCTACAAAATCAACTTGGTCTGGTTCCGCACGGGGGAGGATGTCATTCAGTACATCAATCAGGGCAGCCAGCAGGTGCCCAGGCGCAGCTACAAAATCAGCGGCTTCGAGTACTTTGGCCACTCCAACAAGTACTGTTTCCTGTTTGACTACAGCAGTGACATCTACGCCACCTCCACCGCCTGGCTGCATGAGGCCGATCTCGCGCGCCTGAACCGCAGTGCCTTTGCCCGACGTGCCTACTGCCAGAGCTGGGGCTGCCATACTGGAGAGAGCATGAGCAAGGCTTGGAAAAGCGCCACTGGCGTGCCCATGGTAGGTGCTATCGGCAAGACAGACTATTCCTTCATGCACCTGAGGAACTGGACCGTGGCCCTGGCCGAAGGGGCGCGCTGGACGCGCTGAACTACACGCTGCATTTTGAGCCGTTGCGCGCTGATTGGTGTCTGAGCATCGCCTTTGCAGACGTATTCCTTCCTGTTTTCACATGATCCGTGCACGCATCGCTTCCTTTCTCATCCTCGCGGCTATCCTACCGGCTGCTAGCCTGCCCGCCCAGCTACCCGGCAGGGGCTCGCCCGTGGAACTCGAGCAATGGGCGGAAAAAGGCGATGCCGATGCGCAATTTGAACTTGGACTGCGCTTGCTGACTGGTGAGGGGGTGAAGAAGGACGAAAAAGCCGGGGTCAAATGGATGGAAAAAGCTGCTGCCCAGAAACATCTGCGCGCCCAGTTTGTCATGGGCTCCCTCCATGAAGACGGCGTCGGGGTGAAAAAAGATGAGGCTAAGGCCGTGGAGTGGTACCGCAAGGCAGCAGAAAATGGCTTTGCCCCCGCGCAGTTTGCCGTCGCGATGGCCTATGACTTGGGACGCGGCATCAAACAAGACCCGGTGAAAGCTACTGAGTGGCTAGAAAAAGCATCGGAGCAAAATCATCCCCAGGCCCAAACGGCGCTCGCCTCCAAATACGAACGCGGCGTAGGCGTCGCCAAAAATCCCTCCAAAGCAGCCCTGCTCTACCTGCGCGCGGCGAAGCAAGACTTCGTCCAAGCGATGAGTCGGCTGGCAAACCTCTACTATACTGGCAATGGCGTCCCGCTGGATTACCGCCGGGCAGGAGCCTGGTATCAGCGTGCGGCCAAAAGCCAAGATCCCTGGGCTGCCAACAACCTCGCCTGGTTCCTCGCCACCTGCCCGGATGAGTCCCTACAGAATGGTGAGCAGGCCGTCCTACATGCTAGCCGTGCCCTGCGCATGATGGATGAGGCTGGGGAGGATCAGCGCTATGAGATGCTAGACACCAAGGCCGCCTGCCTGGCCCGCAACGGCGAGTTTCTGGAGGCCATCCTTTGGCAAAAACGC
>JAIWOJ010000008.1 GCA_020216965.1 Prosthecobacter sp. | reverse complement strand
AGAGCCTGCAGGGTAGTCACGGAGCTATCCCGTGTGGCAGTGCAGACGTTGGCATCAGCGCCGTCGAAGGTTTGCAGGTAGGGTTTGGCGGTCAGGCGCTTGGTCATCAGATAAACGCTGCGCTTGTTGCTCGGGTAATCATCCTTGAAGGGATGATGCTGGGTGTACTTCCAGTCCTTGCTTGGCGGGATGGGATAGGGCTGCGTCTGTGGCGTGGGATCCAGCAAACCGCTGAGCGTCAGCAGGGTATCGCGCAGGGATTCGGCATCAAGACGCTGGCGGTTAAACTTCCAGTAAAGCGTGTTGCCGGGATCGCTAGCCAGGTTGTCCGGCGTGTCAGCACAGGCCATTTGATAAGTGCGCGAGCTGACGATGCGGCGGTGCAGATGCTTCAGCGACCACCTATGGCGCATGAAGTCGAGCGCGAGCCAGTCCAGCAACTCGGGATGCGTGGGCTTTTCACCGCGCAGGCCAAAATCGCTCGTGCTGGGCACGAGTCCTTTGCCAAAATGCCGCTGCCAGACGCGGTTCACGATGACGCGGGCGGTGAGCGGATTTTTCGGATCGGTGATCCACCGCGCCAGCTCCAGCCTGCCGCTGCCATGCTGTGCCTCCTTTGGCAAAGTCTGGCCACCGAGGATGTCCAGGAACTTGCGTGGCACCTCCGCGCCAGGCCGTTCGGGCTCGCCCTTCATTTGCAGGCGGGCATTCATAGGCGTGGCATCTTGCACTGCATAGGCCGTAGGCAGTGCGGGCATCTTTTTCAGGTGCTCGGCCAGTTTTTCACCCGCCTTGCGCGCCCGCATGAGCATGGCGTCCAGCTCATCCTTCATCCTGCGCTGCGCCTCAATGTCAACCGTGCGCTCACGGTTGGCGTTGTCGAGCGCCTTGGCTTCACACTCAGCCAGCAGGCGGTCTAGATCAGCGCTGAGCTTGGCGGTTTCGTTTTCAAAGGGTGCCAGCTTCTCCGCCGCCTCCCGCTCAGGGATGAGCGGCACAAAATCACGCTGCGTCTGAAAAAGCTCAATGCCGGGAAAGGGGTAGCGCGTGCTGGCAAAGATGCCATAGAGCCCGTAGTAGTCGCGCATGGAGACGGGATCAAATTTGTGATCGTGGCAGCGTGCGCAGCTCAGCGTCAGACCCATGACGGTGCGGCCGAGATTGTCGATGGTGTCCTCAATCGTGAGATGCCAAGGATAACGCTCTACCAGGGAGCCAAATCGCCGCGCCATGGCGAGGTAGCCCGTGGCGATGACCTGGCGGTTACGCTGCTCTTGGGAGTTGGCAGGCAGCAGATCCCCAGCGATTTGCTCAGTGAGAAAGCGGTCATAAGGCACGTCGGCATTCAGACTGTCGATGAGGTAGTTTCGGTAGAGATAAGCTTGGGGGATGGGAAAATCGGAATTGTCCCCGGCGGTGTCCGCATAGCGCACCCAGTCCATCCAGTGGCGTGCCCAGCGCTCACCATAGGCTTTGGAGGAGAGGAGCTTTTCGATCAGGTCAGGCAGATGGGCCTGATCAGAGGGGGCAGGAGGCAGCCCCGTAAGATCATAGGACAGCCGCCGGAGCAGGGCGTGTGGTTCCGCATCTGGCGCAGGGGTGAGACCGGCAGCCTCGCGCCTAGCCTGAATGAAAAGGTCGATTTCATTCCGCGCCCAGCCTGGATCTTTCACGGCGGGCAGCGGGGGCTCCTGGATCGGTTGGAAGGCCCAGTGCTGGCTGGTGGGCCGCGCGGCAGCTACCGGGGTGCTGTTTTCCGGCCAGGCGGCCCCGGCATCGATCCAGCGGCGTAGGGTCTCAACCTCCGCTGGGGAGAGACGCTCCCCTTTTGGCGGCATCTGCTCGTCCTTGTGCGTCGCGGTCACGCGCCTCAGCAGCTCACTATCCTCCGGCTTGCCCGCCACGATGGCCGTCCGGCCTGAGTCAGCCTGGGCAAAGGCCGCCGCTTTCACATCGTAACGCAGGCCACCGTTTTGCTCCTCTGGGCCGTGGCACTTGATGCAATGCGCCTCTAGGATGGGGCGGACATCCCAGGTAAAGTCTGGCGCATCTGCCGCTGAAGCGGAAAGGCAGACCAGGGCTGGCAGCCAGCGGCACATCAGCGGGAAAAACGTTCGGGGTTCAAAATTCGGCGCTTTCCGGCCTCAAGATGCTCGGCCATCAGCGCGGAGGCTTTTTCCGCATCCCCATCGATCACGGCGGCGATGATCGCCTCATGCTCTTGGATGCTCTCCGCCGGGCGGCTGCGGTCAGAGTCCGTGACGCGCAGGATGACTTGGTGGATCTTGTCCCGCAAGCGCTCCATGGCTGACATAATCTCGCGGTTCTGCATAAAGGCTCCCAGCATGAAGTGCATCTGCTCATCCAGCAGCATCAGTTGCCGCAGGTCATCTTGATGCAGGGCGCTTTTTTGCGCCTGAAGGTTCTCCATCAGCTGCTGCCGTTGCTTTTGATCCAGCTTCCCCGCCAGCCTACGAACCACCCAGCACTCAATGGCCTCACGCAGTTCATAGTGGTCCACGATGTCCTCCACGCTCATCCCGCGCACCACGATGCCTTGCTGGGCGGAGATGGTGACAAAGCCCTCTGCCTCAAGCCGCTCCAGAGCCACATGCACTGGCGTCTTGCTCATCTCTAACTGGAGCGCAAGCTGGCGTTCCGAGAGAAAAGTGCCCGGCGGAAACTCACCACTCACAATCAGCCGCCGCAACTCATTGTATGCGCGGGTTTGCAAGCGGCTAGGGGCGGGGTCTGGATTTTTCTTTGAAGAAGCAGTCATAAGACGAAAACGCGAGCATACTCTGGAATCTATCTGGTATGCCAGAAGTCCTTAGAGCCTGGACCATGGAAAAACAATCCCACCTCCTCACTCCATCCCCAGCACCTTCCAAAGGAAGGCCCATTCGTCGGCGGTTTCCTCGATGACTTTGGTCAATGCGGTACCGGCACCGTGGCCGGCGCTGGTTTCGATGCGGATGAGCACAGGTGGGGCACCCTCGCCCTTGGCCTGGCATTCTTGCAGTCTCGCAGCAAACTTAAAGCTGTGCGCAGGCACGACGCGGTCGTCGTGGTCCGCAGTGGTGACGAGAGTGGCAGGGTAGCGGGTTCGAGGCTTGAGGTTATGCAGCGGGGAGTAGGCGTAGATCGCCTTGAATTCGTCGGCGTTTTCGCTGCTGCCGTAGTCGCTCTTCCAGGCCCAGCCGATGGTGAATTTGTGGAAGCGCAGCATGTCCATGACGCCAACGGCGGGCAGCGCGGCTCCAAAAAGCTCAGGACGCTGGGTCATGCAGGCTCCGACGAGCAAGCCGCCATTGCTGCCGCCCATGATGGCGAGCTTTTGGGGCGATGTGTAGCCTTCCATTTGCAGCCACTCGGCGCAGGCGATGAAGTCATCGAAGACGTTTTGCTTCCGAAGCTTCGTGCCCGCAAGATGCCATTCTGCACCATATTCACCACCGCCACGCAGACTCGCCATAGCATACACGCCGCCTAGCTCCAGCCAGATCGCGCGAGCAATCGAAAAGTTCGGCGTAAGGCTGATGTTAAACCCACCATATCCATAAAGCAGCGTGGCGTTGCTCCCATCGAGCCTGAGACCTTTTTTATGGACAAGGAACATGGGCACCTTCGTGCCATCCTTGCTCGCCACGAAGACCTGCGTCGTCTCGTAGGGCGATGCATCGAAATCGACCTTCGGTTGTTTCCAAAGGGTGCTTTTCCCGGTTGCGATATCGTATCTGTAGATCGCACCAGGGCTCGTGAAGCTGGTATAGGCATAGTGGGTAATCTTGTCCTCTCGCTTACCACCAAAACCACCCACGGTGCCTATGCCTGGCAGCTCAATATCACGAAGCTTTTTGCCATTCAAATCGTAGGCTGTCATGGCACTACGGGCATCTTTGAGGCTCTTGCACAGGAGCTGACCGCCAACGCAGGAAACACTGTCCAGCTTGTCCGCGCCTTCGGGGATGATCTCGCGCCAGTTTTCCTTGGCGGGTTTTGTCACATCAATCGCGATGACGCGGTAGCGCGGCGCATCCAAGTTTGTGCGAAAATAGAAAACACTACCCACATTGTCGATCAGGCCATAAGAGGCATCAAAGTCATTCAGTAGCTCCACCACCTTCGCCCCCGGCCTGCCCAGCTCTTGGTAGAAAAAGCGGTTTTTCGGGTCGGTGCCATTCGTTACATGGTAGAAAAGGTAAGCGCCATCATCACTGACGGAGGCATGAAGGCCCCAGTCCGGTTGATCAGGCCGGGCATAGATCATCTGATCCTCGCTCTGAGGCGTGCCGAGTTTATGAAAATAGACAGTTTGGTTCTTGTTAGCCTCTGTAAGCGCTGCCCCTTCCTTGGGTTGTGGATAACGGCTGTAGTAAAAGCCACTGCTATCCTTTGCCCATGAGGCTCCACTGAACTTCACCCACTCGATTAGATCGTCGGTGTCCTTGCCCGTGGCGATGTCTTTGACACGAAATTCCTGCCAATCACTGCCTGCTTTTGACACACCATACACCAGCCATTTCCCATCCTCGCTAGGCTCGGTCTCGGTGAGGGAGATCGTGCCGTCCTTGGAGAGCTTATTGGGGTCTAGCAGCTCACGCGGCATCGCATCAAGGCTGTCAGCCACATACAGCACACTCTGGTTTTGCAGACCAGAGTTGCGTGAGAAAAACCACTTTCCGCCATGATGAAAGGGGATGCCCGTGCGCTCATAGTTCCAGGCTTTTTGCAGCCGCTGACGGATCGCTTCACGCTTGGGGATGCCTTTGAGAAAGCCAAAGGTAACGTCATTTTGAGCCTTTACCCATGCCTTTGTTTCCTCACTATTGTCATCCTCCAGCCAGCGGTAGGGATCCACCACTTTTGTGCCATGGTAATCATCGATGACTGTTTCATCCTTGCGGCTCGTTGGGTAGGTTAAAGCGTCAGCGGCAACAGCAAAGGCAGGCATGAGAGCAAAAAAGAGGCTGAGTTGCATACGGAGTCTGGGGCAGTGGGGATGTCTATGTGTCATTATCTCCTAGCTCAGTTGAGGCAAACTAGAGCGATGAGATGGCGCTGATTCACTCATCGCCTGGGTGGATGATGTGGAGTTGGGTTATTGTCCCGCAGCGAGGCGATCACAGACAGCCGCCGCTAAAGCAAGCACCCCGGTTTTGAGTGCTTCTTCATCACAGTCATAGAGAGGGGTGTGTCCTCCGTGAACATAGCCCTTTTCCTCATTCGCCACCCCAAGGCGAAAATAGAAACCAGGGCAGACCTGGGCAAAAAAAGAAAAATCCTCACCACCCATGCCAGGGATCAATTCCTTCACATTACTCGCTCCAAACAAGCGCCGGAATGCTGGCAGGGTGGCATTCACTAGCTCTGCATTATTGATAATGCTCGGATAGGTTTTGCGGTAGTCCATTTCATAACTAGCACCGTGTGCCTCAGTAATGCCTTTGAGGATTCGGTGCATTTGTTCGATCACACGATCTCTAAAGTTAGCATCGTAAGTGCGCACCGTGCCTCCCATCTCCACCTTCTCAGCGATGATGTTCTCTCTTTGCCCACCGCTGATGGTGCCGATGCTAATCACCAGAGGCTGACGGGTGTTTGTCTGACGGCTTTTGATCATCTGTAGCGCCATGATGGCCTCCCCCGCGACGGCAATGGCATCCACGCCTTTGTGCGGGGCTGAACCGTGGGCCATTTTGCCATGGATCGTAATGTGGAAACGGTCGCTATTGGCATTATCAACACCCGGCGTGTAGCCAATTTGGCCTGCTTTCAAATAGTGCATTCCGTCATCAATCGTACCCGCTGGTTGCACCAACGCTGTCGTGTGTAGGCCAAAAACGGCAACGGGTCTTGGATTGTCCATGGCTCCTTCTGCCACCATCAATTTGGCTCCCCAGTCACCTTGAAAGGTAGCTGGCATCGCTTCCTCGGCGGGCTGGAAAAGGAACTTCACAGAACCTTTCACCCAGTTTTTATGTTTCGATAATAGCTCCGCGAGACCTAGGGCACATGCGGTATGCACATCATGACCACAGGCATGCATCACACCTGGGTTCTCTGAGCGGTAAGGCGTGCTGCGCAGTTCCTTAATCGGCAGTGCATCCATATCAGCCCGCACCGCCACGCAGGGGCCCGCCGTGGCCCCTTTTAGCAGCGCAACCACCCCATGCTTTGCAACACCTGTTTTGACCTCAAGGCCGAGATTTTTGAGCTTTTCAGCTACTAGGCCAGAGGTTCTCACTTCCTCGTTGGATAGCTCTGGGTGACGGTGGATGTCACGGCGCACTTCAACCAAAGCGGGAAACATCTTCTCCACCTCTTGTTCGAAAAGGCGGTCTCTTTCAGTGGGTGCCTGACTGTTTGCCAGCAGTGGCAACAGGATTGTTAAAAAACATATCGTTTTCATAAAATGAGGCAGGAACCTGTCAGGTCATATGATGGATTCCACATTTATTGCTTGGAAGGAATGCCGGAGCACTTATGTATTTTGACACACCAAATATGTCATACCAAAAAAACGCCGAAGCCCAGGGCATCATTTTTGAAAAACAAGCCCCCGGATATCTGAATCTTTGCATTCGATCCGGCAATCAGCTCATCACATCCGGCCACGTCAGCGATACAAAGGGAAAACTAGGTGATGGGCTAACCGTGGATGATGGCTACAAGGCGGCGCGGAACTGCGCAGAAAAGATTTTGAAATCAGTCTGGAACACCCATGGCACACTGGATGGCCTGAGGGTAGTGAAAGTCCTTGGCTGTGTGAACTCTACGCTCGATTTCACGGATCAGCATTTGGTCATTAATGGCTGCTCAGACTTGTTTCATGTGATCTTCGGTAAGGATGGTGACGGCTATCATGCACGCAGTGCTTTGGGATTTGCCCAACTCCCCACCGGCGCAGCCGTGGAGGTAGAAGCGATCTTTGAGATTTTGGGGTGATCTGCCATTCCATGGGATAAATCTCACCTGGATATGTCACCAGCCTGATGCTTGAGGCCATCACACTCGGAGTCTGGCCTGTCCATTTGTAACGAGTGCCGAGATCATCCCAAGGCTTGTCACTCTATGACAGCGAGGCAATCTGACTGACTATGTCCAAATGCATTTCTAAAGAACAGAAGGGTCCGCTTCTTGCCTCGCTAAAGCAACGATTTGAGGAAAATCCACGGCGTCACCCTGGGCTAACTTGGCAGCAAGTGCAGGCCAAGCTTGATG
The DNA here is from genome assembly GCA_020216965.1 of Prosthecobacter sp. GTDB lineage: Bacteria > Verrucomicrobiota > Verrucomicrobiia > Verrucomicrobiales > Verrucomicrobiaceae > Prosthecobacter. The sequence goes on along the minus strand of JAIWOJ010000008.1, from coordinate 8,706 downwards.
CCAAACCTGCGCTTTGGTGGTCTTTAGCAGAAATGGAGCGGACAGGTGGAGAACCAGACGTCGTGAGTAGCGACCCCCAAACGGGAGACTTCCTTATCATGGATTGCGCTGCAGAGAGCCCCAAGGGCCGACGCAGCCTCTGCTATGATGAAAGATCTCTGGCATCCAGAAAGGAACACAAGCCTGTAGGCAGTGCTCAAGATGTAGCGAAAGCTATGGGCGTGGAATTGCTTACCGAAGAAAGCTACCGATGGCTGCAACAGCACCATGGTCCATTTGATACAAAAACATCCAGTTGGGTGCTCACTCCACCGGATATTCGCAGCCTAGGAGGTGCTCTATTTGGCGACTTCCGCTATGGTCGTGTCTTCTTCTACCACAATGGCGCTGAGAGTTATTTTTCAACTCGTGGCTTCCGGGCAGTGCTTCGTGTCTGACACTTGCACTACCCTTGGTTTAGCATCGCCTTCAGACCCGCAAAAAAGTTCGTCGTTTCCTCCTGTCCAACGAGTTCATTCATGTGGCGACTGTAGTCAATTTCATGGATGTATGTGCGGTCTAGTTCTTTGAGGAAAGGGCTAGGCAGCTCGGACTGTGGCTTGCCCCACTTCACCCTGGTGCGTACAAAGCTGATAGTCAGCCTTTGCCGGGCACGTGTGATACCTACATAGAAGAGGCGGCGCTCTTCGTCCACGCGGCCCTCCTCATAGCTGCGCTTATGCGGAAGAATGCCCTGCTCCAGGCCCGGTAGATACACGATGGGAAATTCCAGTCCCTTGCTAGCATGCATCGTGATGAGGCAGACACCTTTTTTCTTTTCAATGTCATCCTTCTCTTCGCGCTCATCGTTGAGGGCGATCTCATCAAGAAAGCCCGCCAAGCCATCTCTGCGGTTTCTCTCTTCATAGATCGTGATCTGGTTCACCAACTCTTTGAGCCCATTGTCCCAGGCATTGTAATCTTCAGGAGTTTTGGCGAGTTTTTGCAGATACTCACGATAGCCTGTTTCTAGGATCAAATGTTCTGTAAGCTCGGCTAACATGACGCCTTGGCTTTGTGCGGCAGAGGCATATTTGTTAATCAACTCCGTGAAGCCCCGGATTGCAGTGCGCGACTTCTCCGGGATCTGACGCAGGAAGTCCTCATCACAGAGCGCTACCCAGACGCTGTGGTGCTTTTCCATTGAGCGTTCTCGTGCCAACTCTGCGGTCGCATTGCCAATGCCACGCGTCGGCGTATTCAGCACGCGGAGTAAAGATATGTCGTCATGCGGCTGGTGCAGCACCGTCAGGTAGGCTAAGATGTCCTTGACCTCACGTCGGTCAAAAAAGCTGCGCGCTCCGATGACACGGTAGGGGATCTTGCGCTGGCGAAACGCCTGCTCTAGCACGCGGCTCTGATCGTTTGTGCGGAATAGGACGGCAAAATGGTCGTAGGGCTCTTTGTCCGCGTAAAAGCAACGCTCAATCTCTTTGGCGATCATGTCTGCCTCCTCTTTGTCATCCTGCACGGCGATGAGGCGGACAGGGGCGCTACCGGTGTTGCGGCTCCAGAGCGTTTTGGGGCGTCTGCCTGCGTTGTTTTTGATGAGGCTATTCGCCGTATGGAGAATGGGTGTCGTAGATCGGTAGTTCTCTTCTAGCTTCACTACCGTGGGGTTGGGAAAAAAGTCCTCAAACTGCGTGATGTTTGTGATCTCTGCACCACGCCAGCCATAGATGGACTGGTCATCATCACCCACGACGCATACGTTGTATGGGGCAGGAACCAGAGCGCGCAGCAGACGCATTTGGAGGGAATTTGTGTCCTGAAATTCGTCCACCATGACAAAACGGTGCCTGCGGTGCAGCACGGAGCGGACGTCCTCGTGGTTCTCTAACAGTTGCACCCCCAGACAGAGAAGATCATCAAAGTCCATAGCATTCAGCGCACGCATCTCGTTGCTGTATTTCTCCGCAACGGCGGCATAAAGATCCTGTTCGGGATCTCCTAGGCTCTCGCCATAATTCTTCGCCTTGCTCATGCGTGACAGCACCGCCTGCGGGTCCAGTGTTTCCTCTTTGATGAGTAGATCCTTCATCGCACGTTTCATCAAGCTGATCTGCTCACTTTGAGAGTATATGACGAAGTTCTGCTTGTAGCCCACCTTGGGCGCGAACTCGCGCAGCAGCCTTGCACAGAAGGCGTGGAAGGTTCCGAGGACTACCTTTTTGCCATCATGACCACGGCACATGTCCTTCACGCGTTCGCGCATTTCCGTCGCAGCTTTGTTGGTGAAAGTCACTGCTAATATATGCTCAGGTTTTACGCCCTCATTGATCATGTGAGCGATGCGCGCTGTGACCACGCGCGTCTTTCCTGTGCCCGCGCCTGCCAGGATCAAAAGCGGCCCATGGATGTGCGTAGCCGCCTGCCGCTGCTGAGGATTGAGTGTGCCGGTGAATCCGCTCATGAGGCGTTTCAGATGCGGGGAAGCGCGAGGGATTCAAGGCAGAAGTCGGAAACAAAATCCTTCTCTGGAAACGTTTGTGTTTGACCATGCCCTATCGCCCTACTCAGCCGTGCCTGCTTGTTTGTTTACTCCAACTGGCAGCTCCAGTGCTGCTCGGCCAGCAGCCTAGCAAGGTCGCGGTGGAGACAGGGGTCATGGTGGCGATGAGGGATGGGGTGAAGCTGGCTACTGATATCTACAAGCCGGAGGGCCAGGTGGGTCGATTCCCAGTGATCCTTACCCGCACGCCCTACAATAAAGCGGGCGCGAAGAAGCATGGGGAATACTTTGCTCAACACGGCTATATCTTCGTGGCTCAGGACACGCGCGGTCGCTACGCCAGCGAAGGCACTTGGCACTGGATGACAGATGATGGACAGGACGGTGTGGACTGCGCAAAGTGGATCATCAGCCAGCCGTGGAGTGATGGAAAGATTGGCATGATGGGCACCAGCTACGTCGGCGGCACCCAACATGCGATGGCCCTAGCTCGTGCGCCAGGGCTTGCCACCGTGATCCCGGTAGATGCGGTGTCGAATTGTGGCGTGCAGTCCATGCGCAACGCGGGCGCTTTTGAGATGCGTTTCTGGAACTGGATCATGCTGAACGCAGGTAAAGGCAGCAACGCCGCCCAGGATGCAGGCACAGGCGCGGTGCTGAAGGAGATGGCAGACTACCGCCTGCGTTATCTGGAGCACCTGCCGCTGCGCCCTGGCACCACGCCGCTGAAGCTCGCGCCTGAATATGAGGACTGGCTCGTGCAAGCCATGCGCCATGGTGCCAATGATGACTTCTGGCAGCAGAATAACATCATCGACCATGCTGGCGACTACAAAGACATCCCAGTCTATCTCGTGGGTGGGTGGTATGACTCTTGGGCGGGAAACACGACGGCCAACTACCGCGCGCTGACATCGGTTTTGAAAAGTGATGTCTATCTCATCATGGGCCCGTGGATACACGGCCAGCAGTCAAAGAGCACCCATGGTATGGTGGACTTCGGTCCAGAGGCAGCCATTGCGGATGAACTCGCCTGGCGGCTGGCTTGGTATGACGACACACTCAAAGGCAAAAGGGGCGTCGTGGGGAAAGTCACTCCCTTTGCCAAAAAGGTCCGTTATTTCACCATGGGTAGGGGTGATGGTCACAAGACCCTTAACGATCAACTTTTCCATGGAGACGAATGGCGTGATACAGACACCTGGCCGCCCGAAGGTAGCACTGCCACGGCCTTTTACTTCGGCAGCGATGGTGCCTTGTCCAAGCAAACGCAGCAGGGCAGCTCCACCTTCACCTTTGATCCACGAAATCCAGTCCCAACCATTGGCGGTAACATTTCCAGCGGCGATGGCATCATGCTCCAGGGTGCCTGGGACCAGCGTGGCGGTTCTCATGTATGGAACTGGCAGCAGCCTCTGCCGCTCTCTGCGCGCAATGACGTGCTCGTTTTTCAGACTCCACCGTTGACGCAAGACCTGGAGATCACTGGCGAGTTGGAGGTCCGCCTCTGGATTTCTTCTGACTGTGTGGACACGGACTTCACCGCCAAGCTTGTGGATGTTTATCCCCCTTCTGCGGATTGGCCTGGCGGTTTTGACTTAAACATCACCGATGGCATCTGCCGAGCGCGCTTCCGCGACTCTCTGAAGCAGGAAAAGCTGCTGGAGCCAGGCAAAATCCACCCGCTCACCATTCGGTTGTATCCCACCAGCAATGTCTTCAAAAAAGGCCACCGCCTCCGCGTGGATATCAGCAGTAGCAATTTCCCGCGCTTTGACGTGAACCCGAATACGGGAGAGCCCCTGCAACAACACCGCAGGATGAAGACCGCCGTGAACACCATCCACCATGACGCCGATCACCCGTCCCACATCCTGCTGCCCGTGTCGCGGCGCTAGAGAGAACGAGAGCCTATGTGAAGAAATTGTTGTTTGACAATGATTTCTTGGCTAAGTGCTCCCCGTGTTATTTCGGGCTTACCAGCGCATGGTGCTTTACTGCCTCCGGCTATGTACGGGGGCGGGCATCTCAGCCCTGCGTCAATCCGCAGGAGGTATTTCGTGGCGGCTTCATCCACTCGCTCAGGACTATGACGAATTGGAAGCTATTCTATCCAATCCTCAGAAAGGCATTGTCAGTGGACAGCGTGGCCTTTTTGGAACCAAATCGGACTTTGTCTATTACGACCGCCTCGTGGTAAAGCGGTACAACGTGCGCAAGCCTTCAGATGCTTTGCTGGACCTCATCCGCCCATCGAAAGCCACTTTTGCTTTTCGCAAAGCGCGCCTGATGGAGCAGGCTGGGCTGCCTGTCGCGTTAGCTCTCGCCGCAGCGAACGCCCCAAGGCGCGGTCTCGTGCAGCATTGCTACCTCATCATGCAGCGTGTGCCTGGCGCGAAAACGTATCGCGAATTTTTTGCTGCAGGTGGCGACCTAGATCGTGCACGCCAATTGGGTAATATGATCGGTCGTCTGCACGCCAGCGGACTACGCCATCGCGATCTCCGCTGTGAAAACCTGCTGGAAGACGACCAAGGTCGGCTGTGGTTTATCGACATGGAGGGCGTGCGCGTGCAACTCCTGCCCCTTCCTGGTCGTGCTCTTCGTGATCTTCGCGCCCTGAAACGAAATTTTTCCCGCTTCAAAGCCACGCCCGCCCCAGGCGTGCTTGCAGCCTTTTGGCGTGCCTACCTGCGCGCCCAACCTCAAGCAAACCGCCGTGCATTCATGGAAGGAAGACGGCGGCTCTTTGCGGTCGGCAGGTAAGGAAGTGGTTCCGTATCATGCCCCGGGGATTACTCCACGACCATCTCGCCCTTCATGACGAGCCAGTGGCCGGGGAAGGTGCAGATATACGGATAGCGGCCTTTTTCGGTAGGTGCGTTGAAGCGGAGGATCTCGCGGTCGCCTTGGTTGAGCATTTTGGTCTTGTGTAGGATCTTCGGGGAGTAGGGGATGAAGCCTTTGGCGAAGCCATCGGGTGTTTTGGCCATCTCGTTGCCAGCCATGCCGACTTCGTCCGCCGCGCCGGGCTGGACGATGAGGAGATTGTGCGGGGTGACGTCGGGATTTTCAAAGACGAGCTTCACCGGCTGCCCGGCCTTCACCCTGAACTCGCGCAGGTCGTAGAGCAGGCGCTCGGGGATGGTCTTGATGGTGACGGTTTGCAGGCCGGGCTGCGCATCGAAGGGGTCCGGCGGCTCAGGCTTCTTCTTTTTCGCCATGAGGGCGGGTTTGGTGGGCTCGCTGTCTTTGAGGAACTTTTCGAGCTCGGGATGTTTCGCCATGAAGGCGGCATTGCCATTCCAAAGCGGCTGCAGCGTGTGGCTGTCGAGCGATGTGCGCAGCGCGTAGGTGAGGTAAGTGTCCATCGGGTGCTTCAGCAGATCGAGCGCGGCCTCCAAGGCCTCCGGCGTGCCGATGTAACTCGCCGCGATGGCCGCTTCGAGGCGGACGAGGCCGCTGGGGTCGTTGGCAGCGGTGCGGAGAGCTGCGGTGTTTTTTTGCCAGCGGAGCATGCGCACATGGGCGGCCCGGAATTTGCGATCCGTCAGATCGGACCTATCGGCCGCCTCATTCTTCCCCATCCCAAGCCACGCGAACTCCAGTGCTTGTTGTGCCGTGACAGGGGCCGCTTTCGGCAGACTTCCCCTCTCCCTCAACTCCACCTTCGCGCGATACCGCGTGCGGTAGTTTTCGCTCTTCAGCAGGTTGAGCAGTTCGGGGATGCTCGCTCCGGCGATTTTTGGCGCTGGCTCCAGCGGCTGGCCTTTGGCGGTGATGCGCCAGATGCGGCCGCTCTTTTTGTCGCGGCGGGTGTCGCGGAGGGAGTATTGGGCGTGGCCTTTGACGGGGTTGTACCAGTCGGCGATGTACATCGCGCCGTCGGGGCCTTGCTGGATGTCCACAGGGATGAAGCTCAGATTGGTGCTCTGGAAGACGATGCCGACTTTCTTTTCCTCGAAGTGCGTGTCGTGCTCCACCCACTCGTGCAGCTCGACTTCGTTGGTGGGCTTGTAGCGCACGCGCATGAAGTGCTTTTTTTTTTTTTTTTCCTTCGGCCAGTGGCTGCTGGTGAGGAACTCCTGGCCGCAGGTGCCGCTGTAAGCCGGGAAGTAAGCGCCCGCGGGAACGTGAAGTTGCGGATACGGCGCGTTGAGCGCATGAACCGCGCTGGCGAAGACGGGATGGCTGCCCACATGAAAACCCCAGTCATCAAAGGTGATGCCCCAGGGGTTCGTGCTCAGGTAGCTGCCAAAGGCGAGCAGGCGGCCGGTGGCGGGCGTGTAGCGGAAGAAGCTGCTCTCGCGGGCGCGGACGGGGCCGTAGGGCGTCTCGACCTGGCTGTGATGGAAGATGCTCTCGCGGAAGATGAGATCGCCTTCCGGGCTCCAGACGAAGTCGTGCAGCGCGTGGTGGCTGTCCTCGGTGCCGAAGCCGGTGAGCAGCTTCTCTCGATGGTCGGCCTTGCCGTCGCCATCGGTGTCTTTGAGGAAGGTGAGGTGCGGCTGATCGGAGACGAAGACACCGCCATTGCCGAACTCGAAGCTGAGCGGGATGGCGAGCTTGTCGGCCCACACGCTGCATTTATCGGCGCGATGATCGCCGTTCGTGTCTTCGAGGATGAGGATGCGGTCCTGTGGTGCCTCGCCGGGATAGATTTGCGGATAGGTGGTGCTGGTGCTGACCCAAAGGCGGCCCTGGCCATCGAAGCGAATGGCTATGGGCTTGACGAAGAGCCCTGGGAAATCTTCCTCGGAGGCGAAGAGGCTGACTTCAAAGCGCGGATCGATTTTGAAAGCGGCGAGTTCGTCGGCGGGGGAGAGCCATTCGTTAATGGGGCGATCTCCGGTGATGGTGGGCAGCGGGTCGGTGTTCGAGTCGTCCACCCCAAGGAGCGGCGGTTTTGAACCGCCGTCTTGCGGCGCTTGAAAAGCGCCGTTCCTTGCTGCCTCCCAGATGGCCGCATCGCGGTTTTCGGTCATTTGGAGGAGCTTTTTGAGCTCGCCGGGGAAGTTCACGACGCCGTAGGGCTCCATGCGGCCGCCTTTGATGTAGTAGTAGTTCAGCGGGCGGTAGTGCTGGAAGAACTTGTCCTCCTTTTCGACCACGGCAGCGCGGACGGCTTCATTGAGCTTCGGCGGTGTTTCCTGCGTGAGCTGGTTGTAAAGGCGCTCCGCAAGGGCGGCGTAGCCTTCGCGATTGAGATGCACGCCGTTGGTCGTCTTCGGCGTCAAATCGCTGAAAACATCCGCGAAAGCCACGCCCTCGGCCTTAGCGACTTTTGCCATCGCATTGGAATACATCTCAATCTGTGCATTGAGATGCTCGTGCGGCTTTTCGGCCCTGGTGGGGCTTACCAGGACGATTTTTGGCTCGGAAGTGCCGTTGTAGCGATGGCTCTTTAGCTCGATCAAGAAGGCACGCAGCAGCGTTTCGAACTCGGCGAGGCCTTTTTCGCCTTTGAAGCTCTCGTTGAAGCCGAAGGCGGCGAAGATGACGTCGGCCTTGTGCTCGGTGAGGTGTTGGTTGAGGTCGCCAAAGCCGTCTGGCCGCGGGCGCAGGGCCACTTCATCGGCAGACCAGCTCAGGTTGCGGAAGACGAGCTTCTCTTTGGCGAAGCGCTGATGCATCAGCGCCTCAAACTGGCCGTCGTCCCTCATGCGGTCGAAGAGCGAGTTCCCGATGAGGGCGATGCGCGTGCCTGGTTTTAGCTCCAGCGGGAGCTGGGCGGAGAGCGTGGAGCAGAGAGCGAAGAGAAAGAGAAGGTGTTTCATGGCACTTGCAGTGAACCCGGCGAACCGACCGGGCAGGCGGAGTCAACGTCAAGAGCATCCCTTTTTGACAGCCATGTTTCAAAACCCATACGCGAGCGATTCGGTGATCAACTTAACTTTGTGATTTACGGCATAGTGAACTGGGCGAAGAGCGTTGATAGCCTCTCCCCCCCGCGCTTCTTTGAAAAATGTGGCTCTCTGACACATCCGTCCGCCGTCCTGTGCTCGCCTTGGTGATGAACCTGGTGCTGCTCACCTTTGGTATCGTGGCCTACACGCGCCTGCCACTGCGTGAATTTCCTGATATTGAGCCGCCGATCGTCACGGTAGAGACCTACTACCGCGGTGCCTCTGCTAGCGTGGTGGAGCGCCGTATCACGCAGCGGCTAGAGGATCGTATCTCTCAGGTAGAGGCTATCGAGAACATTTCCTCCGTCT
>JAIWOJ010000503.1 GCA_020216965.1 Prosthecobacter sp. | reverse complement strand
GCAGAAAACGCAGAGAATGAGTGTGTGAGGAAGGTCAGCCCATTCACTCGATCTGTGTCTCTATGATGGCATCCATCCCTCTGAAAATGAGGTAAATGAACAGCAACCTGGATTCTCATTTTCCTTTTTAGGTTTAGTGCAGACTCGCTCAACCATCGTTATCCCAGCGGCGCGGCTTCCCGCCGCTACCGCCAAAGCGCCTACCACCACATCCACCTCCGCTCCCGTAACCACCACGCTCATCAAAGTCACGACGTGCACCATAGGGCTTTTTGTAGCTCCCCCCACCCTTGAAGCCACCGCTTCCACCGTAGCCCGACTTGCCGCCATATCCGCTAGCACTGCCGCCAAAACGCGGCTTGCCGCTGTAGCCGCCTTCGCGGTCACGAGGAGGCGCATCGTAGTCACGACGCGGAGGACGTGGTGACCAGTTGGCAGCTCCACCCCCGCCCTCCCGGTCTGCATGGTCCATACGCACATCGCGTCCACGGAAGCTCGCGCCTTCAATACTACTCAACACTGCAGGGGCGAGTTCTTCAGGCACTTCGACAAAACTACATTTTGGTAAGACATCAATGCTGCCAATACTGCCTGCTGGGATTTGGCAAGTATTGTAGATGATGCCTGCGATATCACCCGGACGGGCATGATCCATTCCACCTATGTTGATAAATAAACGCTTCATGCCCTCAGCGGGCGGGCGCGGGCCTGCTGGCCGTGTCGAACGACCTTCACCGCTTTCTCCAGCCGCCTGAGGCGCTCTTTCAGGGCGCTCGCGCGGCACAAACTCTTTTTGCGCGCGGTCCTTCTTTACCGGCGCTCGATCCTCATGGATCTCCTCTCCCTCTCTGGCACCCTCCTTGATCCAAAGATCTAGCAAGGCAGAAGCGACATCTGTGATCTGGAAGCCCGCATCCAACAATCGCTGGATGGTATGTTCATGTTTAGAGTATTCACCTGACTCAAGAGTGGTCTTAAGTAACTCAAAGCTCTGATCGACCAGCTTCGTCTCGACTTCTTCCTGCGAGGGAACCTTGGTGCGCTCGACCTTTGCATTCGTAAAACGCTGGATGCGCTGCATGAGATAGATCTCTCGGCCTGCGACGAGGCTCACAGCTGTGCCTTTACGCCCGGCACGGCCAGTTCGGCCAATCCGGTGCACATAATCCTCCGTGTCATAGGGCAGCTCATAGTTCACGATGAGATCCACATCATTCACATCAAGCCCGCGCGCAGCCACATCAGTGGCAATGAGAACTTCAATATTTCCGTTGCGGAAATTGCGCATCACGCGCTCACGCATCATCTGGTTCAGATCTCCATGGAGGCGATCGGCGGCATAACCACGACCCACGAGGGCATCCGTGACATCATCCACCGCCTTTTTTGTATTGGCAAAGACGATAGTCAGGCGCGGATCTTCCATATCCAAAACGCGGCAGAGCACTTCCGTTTTACTACGTCCCTGGACCTCGTAGTAGCGCTGCTCAATCGTTGGCACTGTCAGCGCCTTTTGCTCAATGGTGATCGTAGCCGCATCGTGTGTGTAACGGTCGATAAGGCGACGGATGCGCGGATCGAAGGTGGCAGAGAAAAAAATAGTCTGCCGTTTCTCCGGAAGCGCTTCCATGAGCTTTTCGATGTCCTCAGCGAAGCCCATGTCGAGCATTTCATCCGCCTCATCAAAGACCAGCACCTTCAGATCATCCAGACGCAGAGTGCCACGGTCCACAAAGTCCAGAATTCTGCCAGGGGTGCCTACGACGATCTGAGATCCTGCTTGGAGAGCACGAATCTGACGATCATAGGATGCACCGCCATACACTGGCGTTGCACGCAGGCCATCTTTGAAACTTACTACTTTATGTAGCTCAGCGCAGACCTGCTGGGCAAGTTCGCGCGTGGGGCAAAGCACCAATGCCTGAGTGCTGCGGTTATTCGCATCGACGAGCTGAATCGTAGGCAGGCCAAAGGCGAGCGTCTTGCCGGAGCCAGTCTGGCTTTGGCCCACCACATCCCGGCCGGTAAGGGCTACTGGGATCGCTTCCGCTTGGATGGGGGAGGGTTGTTCAAAGCCCTGGGCCTGGATGGCCTGGAGCAGTTCAGGGGCGAGGCCGAGATCGGCAAATGTCTTTTCCATGTGTAGTCCTTGTCTAATGACCGGCGATGAGGCTCCGTAAATGGGCGACCCGTTCGCCGTAAAACGTCCTGCACATTGCTGGACGGGAAAACCGCCATTCCGTGGCGGGCTACAAGGCAAACATCGGCCCCAGTGGGGTGAAGCCGGAAGAACCGGCAGTTAAGTTCTCATATTCTCGGCATTAAGCAAGAACAGATGCTGAAAGAATGGTGTATTTCTTCGGGCCATCACTGTTGAAGGAAGGTTTACAAAGATTGGGGCTTCCGTTAGTTTCATATCCCCCATGAAATTTCCGCCCCCCGTCCTCCTGGCCGCCATCGTGCTTGCCCCCATGGCGGTAACAACCGCGCAGATCATCGGCACTGACGATGCCGCTGACCAGTTTTTTCGCGGTTTTGTGCTCAAAAAGGACGCGGAGACCATGGAGCAAGAGGGGAATTTTCAAGGTGCCCTTTCGCTCTACCAGCAGATGAAGAGCATCTTTGATTCCGTAGCAAAGGCGAATCCCGACTGGCAGCCCGCCATGCTCAACAACCGCCGTGCGCTCACAGATCAGGCCATCGCACGGGTCCAGGCTCGCCTTGCTCAGCCTGCACCAACCTCGACGCCTGCGACGATGCCCCTGACGGCATCTCCTGGTGTAGGGGCATCACCGCTGTTCGGCGTAGGCACGAATGGCACGATCCCCGCACCTGGGGATGTTGCAGCCAC
>JAIWOJ010000007.1 GCA_020216965.1 Prosthecobacter sp. | reverse complement strand
TCTCACGTCCTGGTCTCATCCCGGCGGGTAAAACATGTGCCCGCCCTGTGAATGGCCCAGACCTTGTCGCTACCTTCAGTGCAGCCGCAGGCATCCCGATCCCTTGGGAGCTTCATGGGCGCGACCTGAGTCCACTGCTGCGCGATCCTGAGAACGCTCCGTGGCCACACCCGTGCTTTTTTGAAGGCACCGGAGACCACTTCGGCCAAGCCGTGACCCAGGTCGTGAAAGAGTCTCCCTCAAGCGCGGTGCACCACCACGTCCCATGGTATGGGGCCGTGAATGATGGGCGCTATAAATATGTCCGCTACCTGAAGCCTGGCGTCCCGGATGAGCTTTATGATCTACAAAATGATCCCGAAGAACTCACCAACCTGGCCACATCGCCTGATCAGAAAGAGGTCTTGGCACGCATGTCTCGTCTCCTTAGAGACGAGCTGCAGCGCACGGGTGCTGCCTATGCGGAAACCGTGATGAATCGCACACCCTCTGGACCGTGAGCGCCCAGCCAGCGATGCCCATTCCCGTCGTCTGTGCCCTGATCGAGGATGCAGGTCGTGTCCTCATTGCAAAACGGGCTCCTGGGCGCTCCCTGGCAGAGTTCTGGGAATTTCCGGGGGGAAAGATTGAGCCAGGGGAAACCCCTGAGCAGGCTCTCCTCCGTGAGATTGAGGAGGAATTAGGATGCCAGGTCGTTTGCACCATGGCCGGGCCACCGGTGCTTCATGCTTATGAGTGGGCCGAAATTCTGCTCCATCCTTTTCTTTGCAGGCTTCAGGAGGGAAGTCCGGGAGCTCAGGCCCGTGAGCACGCTGAGATTCTTTGGATGCGGCGAGAGACACTGGACTCTGTCGATTTTGCTCCAGCAGACCTGCCGGTTCTGGCATGGTATTTGCAACTAACCTGATGATTTTTTCAAAAAATGGCCTGCCTGGAGTCGCTATGCTTCTTTAATTGTTAAATTACCATAATTATATTTGATTTTCAAACCACTTTGGGCGTGATTTTAATAATTTCTGAGTAAATCACATGCACGCTCCTGTTGCCCACTCCAGTCCCGAAATGGCCTTTGCCAGTTTCGATTTGATTAGTTTTGGCTCCATTGAAGTGCCGCCCCATCCGCTGCGCTTTGGGTTTCAGGTGGATATTGTGCCTCTGGAAAGCCCTCCTCATGTGATGTTCGGTCTCGTTTCCCGATATCGGCAGCGGGATGGCCGAAGTGTTTCTTGCGGTTTTGCCGTTCGTCTCGACCTTGAGACTGGAGAGGTTTGGGACATCCTGAATGACACTGGGCTGATGGGCAGCATCCCCACGCATCAGGAGTTTTTTTCTAGCTTTAGCGATGAAGAGCCGCTGCTGTTGAGTTGGGAGGTTGAGCATTTGGGGGCAGCTTTGATCCCGAAGCTGCACATCGGCTCAGAGCAGTGGCTCTATCCTGCAATCGGCTATCGGGATCACTTGACCAGGATGGAGACCCTAGCTGGTGCTGCTGGAGATCGGGGCAGCACGGTGAGCACCTTTCTTCATCCAGCGGTTTGGCGGGAAACCTTGCTCTGAGTGCTGGCAGGGTTTGCATTTCCACGGACTGCCGCTAACAGCCTGAAATGCGCCTTACCCCTGAATCCCGTATCCTCGTCACCGGCGGTGCCGGCTTCATTGGCAGTGCCCTCGTCTGGGAGCTGAATCGCCGTGGCTGTGAAAATATCCTGATCAGTGACAAGCTCTGTTCAGATGAAAAGTGGCGTAACCTCGTGCCGCTGAAGTTTCATGACTACATGGACGGCGGAGATCTGGAGCGGACGGTGCGCACCTCAGAGACGTCGCTAGGCAGATTTGACTATGTCTTTCACCTGGGAGCCTGCTCTGCTACCACAGAGCGTGACGCAGATTATCTGATGCGGAACAACTATGAGCTGACCAAGGTGCTAGCCACCTGGGCACTACGCGGTGGCTCCCGCTTTGTCTATGCCTCCTCAGCAGCGACGTATGGGGATGGCAGCCTGGGCATGGATGATACCCTGAAGGATCTGCATCGGCTACGCCCACTGAACATGTATGGCTACTCCAAGCACCTCTTTGACCTCCATGCTCAACGCACTGGTTTAGATCAGCACATCGTGGGCCTGAAGTACTTCAATGTCTATGGCCCCAACGAGGATCACAAGGCAGACATGCGCAGCGTGGTGCACAAGGCTTATGGACAGATCTGCCAGACCGGACGTGTCCAACTCTTCAAATCTGACCGCCCCGACTACAAAGATGGTGAGCAGATGCGTGACTTTTTATATGTAAAAGACGCTGTGCGCATGACCCTCCACCTAGCCTGCACCGCAGGTGCGGCAGGGTTGTTCAATCTAGGATCTGGCCAAGCTCACACCTGGCTTCAGTTAGTCAGCGCGATCTTTGCTGCCTTGAATCTAGAGCCTGTCATCGACTTCGTGCCCATGCCAGAGCACCTCAAGGCGAAGTATCAATATTATACCTGCGCAGACATTACCCGCCTGCGCCAATCAGGTTTTGAAGAGCCGCTGCACACCCTGACTGAGGCTGTGCGCGACTACGTACAGGGCTACCTCATGGGAGACAAACGTCTCGGCGATGAGAGCGCATAGCTCACCCTGCCCCCTCAGCTTGATCCGATCCATGAAGCAATCTGGGCACCTTTCCAGGTGGTCCAGCATAGAAGACGAGGCGTAGCCGCTCAGGGCTTTAGCCAGTACTCAAAGAAGTCATAGATCAGGGCATTTGATGCCTCATTGGGTCCGTGTTCTTCTCGGTTGCTCATGGCCACGCGGTCTTCGTGGCCGAAAAGGCGGTTCACTTCCCGAAGATGGTTGAGCACCGTCCAGCGCTTGGGCGGATCTTCTGCCCCCCCAGAGACGAGAAAGGGGCGTGGTGCCATGAGTGCCTGAAATTCCACCAAGTCATGCCCACGCTCAATCAGGGTCTTGTAGGCCCCTGTGCGTGGATTATCAGGAGTGACGAGACCCGGTTTGCGTGTCACAGACGGATCAAGGCCGAGATACCAGGGTTCTTGGTAATTGATGCTGGGGCGTGTTTCATCGAAGACGATTCCAGGGTCTGACCAAACACCGCAGGCATATTTCTCCCACAGACAGGCGCTAAACATGGCCCATTTGCCGCCATAGGAGTGCCCTACGATGCCGATGCGTGACGCATCGACTTGAGGTAGGAATGCCAGGGTCTGCCAGGCATTGGCAGAAATGTAGGCTAGGTAGCTGAGGGGCTGACATTTAGCTTGAGCACTCATCACCGGCTTGCGGGCATCTCCCCCAGGTGAGCCTAGGCTCAGGGTGATGAATCCACGCCGCGCGAGCTGCCAGGCAAAGTCACGCAAGGGTTTATCCGTGAGGCCAACGCTTGTTTCTGGATCATAAAACGGCACAAAGACGGCAGGAAAAGGCGGCTTTCCTGGAGGCAGCAGAAGATAGCCTTCACCATCTTGATCGGGGGCGATTTGCACACGCACGCGCTGTTGGGTAATGCCCTGGCGGTCGGCAGTGGCCAGAACCTGAAGCCGTGGCTTTTCCAATACGGGCGGCCATTGCCCTAGCAACGGTAGCCACTCCGAGAGGATCTCCGCACGCCGTTTCGGCCACTGCTCTGCCTGGGTGACGCGGCTGCCATCGCGGAAAATCAGGGGTGAACGATAATCTCCCATCTGCCCTGCCCACTCCGCCGGTGGCAGGCAGGCGACTTGAAGTGCCGCTGAAGGTGCTGCGCCTATCATTCCCCGGAAGACTGCGCACAACATGAGGACGGCCATGATGGTCCTGGGAGCAGCGATGCAGCGGAAAGACGCAGGAAAGAAACTGACTGGGGACATGGATGTTTCTACGCATGACAGCGATTCAGGCTTGCTCAGACTGCCAACGCGCCTTCCCGTCAAAAATAGTCCACACAACCTACCTGGATGGCTGAATTTCATCCATGAATCGGATTTCCCGCTCTGCTGGCATGACAGACAAGTCCCTAGAGCATTAGGCATGGTCTCTCTTCTATGCGTCATCCCACTCCCGCCCTACTCCTGCTCGGCTTGCCACTTTTTGCCGCTGAACCTGCTAAACTTACGGATGGATTTCAATCAGCGGAATTGCCTGAACTGGTCATTACCGCGACGCGCAGCGAGAGCGACCCCAAAAAAATTCCCGCCCAAGTGCGCACCCTAGACAGCACGCAAATGCTGGAAAGGCAGATCCGCACCCTGCCTGAAGCACTTCGTGAAATACCTGGCGTCAATGTGCAAAAGACCTCGAACGGGCAGGGCTCACCTTTTATCCGAGGATTTACGGGTTTCCGCAATTTAGCGCTGATTGATGGCATCCGCTTTAACAACAGCATCTTTCGAGAAGGGCCGAACCAGTATTGGAATACAATTGACGCTTTGGCGATTGATCACATGGAACTGGTGCCTGGTCAGGGCAGCGTGCTCTACGGCAGCGATGGCATCGGAGGCACGCTCAATATGCTGACGAAGAGCAGTGGCTTTCAAAACGAGCAAGAAGGCTTCTTTTTCCATGGTCTCAGCTCCTGGCGCGGCTCCACAGCAGAGGAGAGTAATGTTCTGAGACAAGAAGTTCAGTTTGGCCAGGGTCAACGATGGGGGCTGCACCTAGGGGCGAGTTTGAAATATTTTGGAGATGTCCATGCAGCTGGGATCGGTGACCAACCCAGCACAGGCTACGATGAATGGGCTTATGACGCACGGTTAGACATCGCGCTGAATGACCATTGGACGCTGACAGGTGTGCATCAGCAGGTGCGCCAAAACGATGTCTGGCGCACTCACGCCACCGTGCGCGGTATTTCTTGGCAGGGAACAACGATCGGCACAGACCTAAAACGGGCCTATGACCAAGAGCGCACACTTTCCTACCTGCGCCTCGTCGGCGAAGATCTTGAAGGCATTATCGACAGTGCGAGCCTGACGATTTCCCTGCAAAGCATGGATGAAATCGAACACCGCATCCGCCGTGTGGCAGACAATCGCCAAAATTACTCGCAAACAGAGGTCAAGACCCTAGGGCTAGATCTGCAACTGCAAAGCCAGACCGCACTCGGCAAACTGACCTATGGCATAGATTATTACCGTGACTGGGTGAACTCCGGCAGCCAGCGCTACCGCCTGAACGGCACCTTCAATCGCAATGAAATTCAGGGACCGGTGGGAGATGATGCTGGCTATGATCTCTTTGGTGCCTACCTCCTCGATGAAATCGATCTTAATGACCGCGTGCATGTTTTTTTAGGCGGACGCTATACCTACGCAGCCGCAGAGGTGGGGCGCTATGACAACTCTACCACGCCCCAAAGGTATGATAGCCTCCGTGACAACTGGCAGAACTTTTCGGCGACTGGGCGTTTGATGATTGATCTGGATGACAAGGATAGGTTTCGCTTATTCCTTGGCGTTTCGCAGGGCTTTCGCTCGCCAAATCTTTCCGACTTATCGCGTCTGGATATTGCCCGCACAGGAGAGTTGGAGCTACCCTCTCCTGGGCTAAAACCCGAAGAGTTCATCAATTATGAAGTCGGACTCAAAGCTGATACTGAGCATTTTACAGGCAGCCTGAGTTACTTCTACACCAACATCAATGAAATGATCGTCCGACGCGCCACGGGGGCGTTTGTGGGGCCAAACCGCGTCGTGGAGAAGAAAAATGGTGGGGATGGTTTCATCCATGGGATTGAGCTAGTCGGCGACTACCGCATCACACCCAACTGGACCATTTTCGGCCATGTCACCTGGACGGAGGGGCAGGTAGATCAATTTGTGGGCAATACCAACCAAATGCGTGCAGAGCCTGCGACTCGCGTCGTGCCATTGATGTGGCGAGGCGGTATCCGCTGGCAAACCGTGGACAATCGCTGGTGGGCTGAGCTGGTTGCATTGGGGCAGTCAGACATGGATCGGCTGAATACCAACGACCGGCGCGATACCGACCGCATCCCGTCAAATGGGAATCCTGGCTTCACTTGGCTAACCGCGCGTGGAGGCTGGCAGGTCACGCAGAATTTTGGAGTCACTTTGGCTCTGGAAAACTTACTGGATGATGAAATCCGGTATGCAGGATCAGGTTCTAATGAAGCTGGCTTTGGCGCAGTCTTGGGCATGACAGTACGTTGGTGAGCTTGCCCTGATGAGTGCACTTTCACAGCCACGCTGTAGAAAGCTGTCTGATGGCAAGTCCATGGCAAGATAGATCACTTCCTGGGTGTTATGCTTGGCACGATCTCACACCCAATGCTTGGCTTTTCTCGTCTCTATCCCCTGCTCTGCTTCCTGCTGATCGCCATTCCATATCCGCTGATTTCTGCCGATCTTTTTGCCCCCTCCAACCTCGTCGCCTGGTGCATCGTGCCGTTTGATGCCGCCAAACGCAGCCCGGAGGCCAGGGCCGAGATGGTGGCGAAGCTGGGGATCCCAAAGATCGCCTATGACTGGCGGCCGGAGCATGTGGCGGAGTTTGAGCGGGAGATCCTCGCGTATCAAAAGAACGGCATTGAGATGTTCGCCTTCTGGGGCGTGCATGATGAGGCGTTCCGGCTGTTTGAGAAATACAAGATGCATCCACAGCTCTGGGTGATGCTGAAGGTCGCTGGCGAGACAGATGAAGCGAAGGTCAAAGCGGCTGCGGAGGCGCTTCTGCCGACTTTGGAACGCGCGAAGAAAATTGGCAGCCAGGTGGGCATCTACAACCACGGCGGCTGGGGCGGCGAGCCGGAGAACATGGTCGCGGTGTGCGAGTTCCTGAAAAAGCACCACGGCACCGAAAATGTCGGCATCGTTTACAACCTCCACCACGGCCACAGCCACCTCGACCGCCTGCCGAAGGTGATCGAGGCGATGAAGCCCTGGCTGCTCTGCCTCAACCTCAACGGCATGGACATCGACGGCGACACAAAGGGCCGCAAGATCCTGCCGCTCGGCGTGGGCACGCAGGATGTGACCGTGCTGCGCCAGATCCGCGCCAGCGGTTACAGCGGTCCGATTGGCATCCTCAACCACACCAATGAGGACGCCGAAGGACGCTTGCTGGACAATCTTGATGGTTTAAAGTGGCTGCTGCCGCAGCTCGATGATGCCCAGCCGGGAGCGAAGCCGACGTATCGAACGTGGCGTGAGAAAGCAGAGAGCCAAGGGCCAAGGGCGGAGAGTTCCAAACCGGAGAGCGTCGAGTCGATGAACGCGGAGTTTGGCAAGGCGCTGAAGGGCGGCTGGGTGGTGGATGGGGATGCAGAATACGCGAAGCTGCCGTTCACGGTGGAGTGTCGCGCGAGGCTAGATGGCAAAAACGGCTTCAACATCCTTGTCGCGTCTGAGACAAAGGCATCGGCCACGCACTGGGAACTCTACACGCACGCTCAACGCGGCACCTTGGCGCTCTACATGCCAGGACGCGGCGGCGACTTTGATTCAGGCGTGGATGTGTGCGACGGTCAATGGCACGACTTCCTCGCCAGCGCTGATGACAAAAACGTGGTGCTTTGGATTGATGGGAAGCAGGTCTTCGAGAAACCGGTGCAGCCCCTCATGGGCAAGCCTCAGCCGGGACCACTCGCTTTTGGCCGACTCGTCGAGGGCACGATCGGCTGCGATGGTGCCATGGATGACGTGCGCATCTCGCGCGGCGTGATGAAGCCGCGCAAAACCACCTCGCCACGCCAGCGTATGGACAACACGCTGGGCTTGTGGAGCTTTGACAACCTCGACGCGCAACTGCCGCCGACCGCGCCGAAGCCCGCCGAGTTCACGCCGACGCGCGAGCCGCTCGACAAATCGCAAAACATCCACTGGCAGGCGTTTGTGAACCGCGAGCGCATCTTTGACTTCTACGGCAAGCAGGCGCTGCATTTCATGAAGCAAAAGCCGCTGCCCGAACTGCTCCCGCAGTTCCCCGGCCTAGACGGCGGCCAGCAAGGCCACTGGGGCAACCAAAACGACCAGGTGACATGGAAGGATGGCCGCTGGGCCGCGAGCGATCTGGGAAATGTGTTTTGTGGAGTCTTCAAGGGGGCTGGGCTCACGATACCCAAAGCGGTCTGCGTGCGCCTGGGCGAAAGGGCCGCCGTCTTTGATCCCGAACGCATGGCCTGGCGCTTGGAATGGTCAGGCGGCTTCCTCAGGCTTAACGACGCCCGCCATGGCTTTATGGCTGGTGCGCCGATGGATGGCAAAGTGACCTCCAAAGAAGAAAAGAAGCTCGCAGGCACCTACCGTGGCTTCTTCCGTCGCGGCAACGAGGTCTTCATCGTTACTAGCGAAACCGCATTGCCGAAAGCTGCTGCCGCTCAATGGCCACAGTGGATCGAAACCAAGGGCGAACTTGGCATGCAGACGCCCTTTGCGACGGATCGAATCACCATCCCGTTTGAGAATCCGCATGGCACCCTGTTCTTCATCACCGCGCATGATTTCTTCAGCGATGGCACGGCGGCCATCGCGACGATGACGGGCGAGGTTTGGCTGGTGAAAGGCATCGACGAGACGCTGGAGAAACTGCGCTGGAAACGCTTCGCCACCGGCCTGCATCAGCCGCTGGGCATGAAGATCGTGGAGGATAAGCTCTATGTGCTCGGTCGCGATCAAATTACCTGCCTGCACGACCTCAACGGCGATGACGAGGCCGACTTCTACGAGTGCGTGACGAACGCGATGCAAACCTCACCCGGCGGTCATGACTTCATCGTTGGGTTGGAGACGGACAAAGACGGTCGCTGGTATTTCGCATCGGGGAATCAGGGCGTTTGCCGCATTGATGTGAAACAGACACTCTTGTCTGTTCAGAATCAGAAGCAGACAGGAGTGTCTGCATCACTGGAAGTGCTTGGCACTGGCTTCCGCAATCCGAATGGCCTCGGGCTCTCGCCGGACGGTCGCTTCATCACCACCAGCGGCCAGGAGGGCGATTGGACACCGGCGACCTCAGTTTTCCAGATTGAGCTCGATCAGAACCTCGGTGCGCACTTTGGCGCGGGTGGTCCGAAGGATGGCAAACCGCCGGAGCCAGTGCTGATGTATCTGCCGCGTGGCGAGGACAACTCGGCGAGCTCGCAGGTCTTCATCACGAGCGAGAAATGGGCCGCATTGAAGGGTGACAACAACCTCATCCACCTCTCCTCTGGCGGCGGCAGTGCCTGGTTGATGATGCGGCAGCAGGTGAAGGGCCGCTGGCAGGCGGCAGCAGTCAAAATCAGTGGGAACTTTGATTCGGGGCCGCAGTGTGCTCGGTTCAATCCGAAGGATGGTCATCTGTATGTCACCGGCTTGCAGGGTTGGGGCACCTACACGCCGAAGGACGGTTGCTTTCAGCGCGTGCGCTTCACCGGAGGCGCTCAACCGGTGCCTGTGGGCTTTGAGGCGCGCGACAACGGCGTGCTCATCCGTTTCAGCCAGGCCGTGAAGGACGCCGATGCTGCGACGTGCTTTGCGCAATGCTGGAACTACAAATATGGGCCGCAGTATGGCTCGCCGGAGTATTCGGTGAAGTATGCCGACACGCCCGGCCATGATCCGCTGGAGGTGCGCAGCGTGCAAAAGCTTGATGGTGGCAAGATGCTCTTCCTCGAAATCCCGCAGATCTTGCCCGCAGGCCAGATTCACCTGCACCTGAGCACGGGGCATGATGTTTTCATGACGGCGCACGCCTTGGCGGAGCCTTTCACCGATTACCCCGGTTACACGAAGATCGCCAAAACGAACCACGCCGCGCAAATCGGCCTCGAAGCGCCAAAACCGGCCCAACCGAACCCCTGGGCGAAGGGCGAGCCCGGCCGAGAAATCGTCGTTGAGGCCGCGTTGGGCCTGCAATTTGTGCAAAAGCAACTCACAGCCAAAGCGGGCGAAAAGCTCACGATTCGCTTCAAAAATCCCGATGTGGTGCCGCACAACTGGCTGCTTGCGAAACCCGGATCGCTGCAAAAGCTTGGCGAGAAGGTCAATCTCATGATCACCGACCCGCAAGGTCTGGCCAAGCACTATGTGCCCGACAGCGCCGACGTCATCGCCTACACCGACATGGTGAATCCGCAGGGCGAGTTCATCATTCACCTCACTGCCCCGCAGGAAAAAGGTGACTACCCCTACCTCTGCACCTTCCCAGGCCACTGGATGGTCATGAATGGCGTAATGAAGGTGGAGTAGTCCTTTTGAGGCTAAGCTTTGAAGACCTGGGTTGAAGGGCCGGGCTCATTCATCGCGTAGGTTTCCCATGGCCCTACGCACTGCCTTCCTAGCCCTCGTTCCAGCACTATCTCTGCTTTCCGTCCCTCCCCCTGGGGCTACGCCAGAATCGCCCCCTAAACCTCCAGTTTCCGTCGCACCCCATGTGCCAGCAAACTGGAAGGCAGGTGCAGCCAGCGTCAAGGTGACACCACAGAAGCTGCTATGGATGGCAGGCTATGCCGCGAGGAAAAAACCAGCGGAAGGGCATGTGCAGGATCTCTATGCCAAAGCTCTGGCTTTGGAGGATGAAGCAGGCAGCAGACTTGTGTTTGTGACTCTAGATTTGATCGGCGTGCCGCAGGCCATGCGCCATGCTTTATCCGAGCGCGCAGAGCGTATGCTGGGCTTACTGCCAGAGTGCCTCGTGATGAATGCCTCCCACACGCATAGCGGGCCGCAACTACGCACGGCTCCCCTGACAGAGGCTGAGCGGGACAATGTGCGAGCCCGTGACTCCTGGGACTACACCCAAAAGCTGCAAGAAGACATTTTTAGCATTATCTCCCGCGCCCTTGCAGAGATGCAGCCTGCTCGCCTGACGTGGAACAAGGCACGCTGTGGGTTTGCGATGAACCGCAGACGTGACTACAGCCTGCCAGCAGATCATCCCAATGCGAACCGCGTGCCAAATCCTGAGGGGCCTGTAGATCATGAGGTGCCTGCCCTGCGTGTCGAGGCAGCGGACGGCTCGCTCAAAGCAGCCCTTTTTGGCTATGCCTGCCACAATACCAGTCTCGGCTTTTACAACTGGTGCGGCGACTATGCTGGCTTTGCTCAAGAATACCTCCAGCAGCATCGTCCTGGATTTACTGCGCTGTTTTTGATGGGCTGTGGTGGCGATCAAAACCCCTACCCGCGGCGCACGGATGTGGTGCCAGGCGTGACTGATCTGGAACTTGCCATGCAACACGGGCGCTCTCTTTCCAACGCCGTGGAAATGGCTCTCACGGTCAATCCCCGGCCGCTCACCGGCCCCATCCGCGCCGCCTATGAAGAAATCAATCTCAGCTATGCAGATGGAAAACGTCCCGATCATCACTACCCTGTGCAGGTCATCAAAATCGGCAATGAACTCACCTTCATCACCCTCGGCAGCGAGGTAGTCGTGGACTATTCTTTGCGGTTCAAACGTGAGCTAGGTGGCAAGGGCGGCATCTGGGTGGCAGGCTATTCCAATGATTACACGGGATATATCCCCAGCCTGCGGGTGCTGAAAGAGGGCGGCTACGAGGCCGCTGCTGGCTGGGCGGAAGATGTGGAGGATCGCATCGTCAAAAAGGTGCATGAACTGCATGAACGGCTCTCAAAGTGAAGCGTATCAGACGGCTCAAATCCAGCCACGCATCCAGTAAAGCATCATGCCGAGCACCTCATGCAACCAGGCATCAAAGCCATGGATTGAGGCATGGCCCGGCAAATGCAGCCAACGCACGCTGCCAATGCGGTTGTAGCTTGATACGTAATCACAAGGCACCGCTTGGGTGTTTAACCCTGCCTTGGCAAAGGTGGCATGGGCTCGTGGCATGTGCGCTGCCGATGTCACCAGCAGGAAGCTCTTCCAACCACGCTGTTGTGCCAGAGCTGCCACTTTCATGGCCTCATCATGGGTATCTTTGCAGATGCCTAGACTGATGATCTCCTGGGGCGGCTTCACCGCATTTTGAATCCAGGCCACGACGGCATCAGCCTCGGAGTAGCGCTGAGTTTTATCACGATAATCTCCCCCTGCCACCACCAGCACCGGGGCACGGCCTGCTGAGAGCAAAGCGAGTGCCGTCGTCACGCGATCTGCGGCGCTATTGAAGCCCGTGCCTGTAGGTTCAGTGAGAGATGGCTCTGCACCACCTCCCAGGCAAAGGATAGCATCGACCTCTGGGGCATCTGCGGGCATCACGCGAGGGAATTGATTTTCTAACCCTGCCAGCAGCCAGGATGCGAGTGGCGTGCAGGTGCCAAGACTCAAGACTAGCCAAGCGAGTGCTGGAACGAGAATCCCGCGCCGCCTCCGCCATACGGACCAGATGAGCCAGCCCCCGAGAAGGAGCCATGAGAACCCCAAGGGGGTGAGGAAAAGGGCGAGCTTTTTCAAAAGAAACATGCTCTAGGATGGCGCGGGCAAGCAACCACGCAATGCGCCGAGCTCTGAAGACGGATCTGCGAAGTGCCAGCAGATAGGAGTGTCTGCATCCCTAGGAAAATCCTTAGGCGAGCGCAGAAGCCAGCGCGCTGGCCCCATGCACACACCGCCAGGGTCAGCAAGGTTCACAGGGCATGAACCGCATCCACCAGGGGCTTGACGAAGGTCTCTAGCTGCTGCGGCAGTTCCGAGGCAGAGCCATGTTTCTCAATGAGTTTAACGATCGCGCTACCCACAACAACGCCGTCTGCCATGCTGGCGATGGTGGCAGCTTGCTGGGGGTTAGAGACACCGAAACCCACGCAGACAGGGATGTCTGTGGCTTGCTTGATCCGGGCGACCTGCTCGGCGATGCCGGTGGCGATTTCTGCCTGAGCTCCAGTGACGCCGAGTCGGCTGACATAATACACAAAGCCCTCGGCGCTTTTGGCGATGCTGGCGATGCGCTCCGGTGGGGTCGTCGGCGCGATGAGTTGGATGTGGCGAAGTTCATCCGTGGGTTTCAGCTCGGGATTTTCCACAGCCTCATCAGGCGGCAAATCTAGGATCAGCACTCCATCCGCCCCGGCAGCAGCGGCCTCGTGGTGAAAGCGCTCAAAACCATAGGCATAGACCGGATTGAGGTAGGTGAAAAGCACGATGGGCACCTGGCTATGCGTGCGCAGTTGGCGGATCATGTCGAGCACGCCAGCCATGGTGGCCCCAGCCTTCAGGGCGCGGTCGGCGGCCATCTGATTCACAATGCCGTCAGCCAGAGGGTCAGAAAACGGGATGCCGAGCTCGACAATGTCCACCCCTGCTTTTTCTAGCGCTAAGACGATGTCGATGGTGGCAGCCAGCGTCGGATCACCGGCGCAGACATAGGCGACGAACGCGCGTTTTCCTGAGGCTTTGAGCTGGGTGAAACGTTCGTCAATGCGGTTGGCTGGGGCGGGCATGGGACGGGCTATCTATCCGGCATGACGTGCTATGCAACTGGCAGGCGGCGATCGTTGCGCGAGGGCTAGGATTTGCCTGCATGAGGCTTGACGTGGGGTGCCGTGCATCTACCCCATCCCCCCGCCCTGTGGCGTGGATTTTACGACCTCCATGAATGCCCATCCTGAAACTCAATGGCTCTCCCAATATGTGCTCGGCAATTACGGCCGCTACGATGTGTGGCCGGTGCGTGGTGAGGGGCCGTATGTGTGGGATCGCGATGGCAAAAGGTATCTGGACTTTGCTGGCGGCGTGGCGGTATGCCCGCTGGGGCATTGCCCGCCGTCGGTCGTCAAGGCTATCTCAGAGCAAGCGGCTACGCTAATCCATGTCTCAAATTGGTACTGCATCGATAAGCAGGCGGAACTCGCGCGGCTGATCGTGGAGGACTGTGTGGGCATTCCTGGGAAATGCTTTTTTTGCAATAGCGGCGCTGAGGCGAATGAGGGGCTGCTGAAGCTGGCCCGCAAATATGGTCAGGCCACGGGCGGGCGCTATGAGATCATCACCTTCACGGGGAGCTTTCATGGCCGCACATTCGGTGCCATGACGGCCACTGCGCAGGAGAAAATCCACGGCGGCTTTGGCCCCTTGCCGCCGGGTTTTGTTTATGTGCCATTCAACGATCTAGAGGCGCTCAAGGCTTCCGTGACCGAGAAGACGGTGGCAATTTTGCTGGAGCCTGTGCAGGGGGAAAGCGGCGTGAATCCTGCCACGGCTGACTTTTTGAGCGGCACCCAGGCTCTCTGCCGGGAGAAAGATCTGCTGCTGCTCATGGATGAGGTGCAGGTAGGCTTTGGCCGTGCGGGTGAGATGGCTGGCTGGCGTGCGATTGTTCCAGGGGATGAGATTCAGCCGGATGGTATCAGTTGGGCCAAGGCCATCGGCAGCGGTTTCCCACTAGGCTCATTCTGGGTGAA
This sequence comes from Prosthecobacter sp., assembly GCA_020216965.1. Lineage (GTDB taxonomy): Bacteria > Verrucomicrobiota > Verrucomicrobiia > Verrucomicrobiales > Verrucomicrobiaceae > Prosthecobacter. The sequence goes on along the minus strand of JAIWOJ010000007.1, from coordinate 1,680 downwards.
TGATCGGCTCCATCCGAATCAGTTGCTGGGCCCCGGCACCCACGGCACGACGTATGGGGGCTCACCGCTGGCCTGTGCCGTCGGGCTGGCGACACTGCGCACGATTTTAGAGGAGCATCTGTGTGAAAATGCCCGGCTACGCGGTGCCGAAATCGCTGCCGCTGGGCGTGCCTGGGCGCATCCCTTGATTCAAGAGGTGCGTCAGATTGGGCTCTTCATCGGCTGGCAGCTAAACACAAAGGCACTGGCTGCTAAGGCAGGTGAAAAACCGGCCTCCATCTGGCTGGCCCAGCAGCTCCTGGATGCTGGGATGATGGTCACGCCTGCTGGGCCAAGCGTCGTGCGCTGGCTATCGCCCCTAAATATTACTCAAAGCCATGCCCAGGAGGGGCTGAACCTCTTCAAGCGCGTGCTAGACGCCGCTACTGCCTAAGCCTCCACATTCACCATGGTCCGTCTCACCGTCTTAGGCAGCGGCAGTTCAGGCAACTGCGCGGTGGTCTCCACCGATCACAGCACGCTCTTGGTCGATGCTGGACTGAGCGCCAAGCAGATCTGCCTGCGCCTTGAGGCCGCGGGCTTTTCCCTGGCGCAGATTGATGGCATCCTCCTCACCCATGAGCATCAGGATCACACCGGCGGGCTGGAAGTGCTCACGGGTAAGCGCGACCTCTGCCTGTATGCCACGCCGTTGACACAAGAGGCCATCCTTTCCAGCCTGAAACTGCGCGGCAATACCCGCTGGAAGCTGATGAATACCGGCAGCGCCTTTGATCTGCAAGATCTGCGCATTGAGTGCTTTCCTGTGCCCCATGATGCGGCAGACCCGGTCGGCTTTGTCATCGCCGATGCCGAGGCGCGCCTGGGCCTGCTCAGTGATGTGGGCTACGTTACCAACCTCATCAAGGACCGCCTGCGTGGCAGCCACAGCCTCTTCATTGAGGCCAATTATGATACCCAACTGCTGGACGAGGATACCAAGCGCCCCTGGGCCACTAAGCAGCGCATCAGCTCCCGCCATGGCCACCTCTCCAATGACCAAGCTGCAGAGCTGCTGGAGGCCGTGGCGCACCCGGCCCTGCATCACGTCGTGCTAGGCCATCTCAGCGATGACTGCAATGCCCCTGAGCGCGCCATCCGCCGGATGCAGGAGTCCCTGGGGCGCGTGGGCGTGACCCGGGCTCAGGTTCTCTGTGCAGAGCGGCACCAGGCAACGCGGACCATTGAGGTGGCGAGAAGAGAGCAGGCCGCTCTTGCTGAAATTTTGAATATATGATTTCCAGCCCGCCGGGCCTCTGCTTTCAGTCCGCACCCCCATCCCCACCTCGTCTGCATGAAGCTTACCATCATCGGTTCTGGTTACGTCGGTCTCACCACAGGTGCCTGCTTTGCTGAAGTCGGCCACCACGTCTGCTGCGTGGACAATGATCCACGCAAGGTGGAAACCCTCCGCGCAGGGCAGATCCCCATCTATGAGCCCGGCCTGGAGGCATTGGTGAAAAAGAACGTCGCCGCACGCCGCTTGCGTTTCACCACCAGCACTGAGGAGGGCGTGGACCACGGGGAGGTGCTCTTCATCGCCGTGCCCACGCCACCGCAGCCTGACGGCAGCGTGGACCTGACCTTCATGGAAAAGGTGGCGCGTGAGATCGCCCAATACCTAGACAGCTACCGTGTGGT
>JAIWOJ010000502.1 GCA_020216965.1 Prosthecobacter sp. | reverse complement strand
TGGGTTATGCCCTCAATGACCAGACCTTGCTCTTGCTCGAGAAACTCGTCATTTCACTGCCCTTTGTGAGTATCACCGCCTTGGCGGCCGGCATGTGCATGAGGGCGATGCGTTACAGCCTCATGCGCGAAAAAGAGGCCGCGCGGATTGCTGAAGAACTGCGCTTTAGCCATGATCACCTCAGCCCCATCGTCAACGCCCTGGATGGCGTGCTTTGGCAGCGAAACGCATCAAGTTGGAACTTTGTCAGCCTAAGCCGCCAAGCCGAGGGATTCTTGGGCTATAGCAAAGCACAATGGCAATCTGGGGCAGAGTTTTTTCAAAAGCTCGTGCACCCTGAGGACCTCCCCCAGCTACGCCTTGCATGGTCGCAACTGACCCCGGTGCTAAAACGCTACCAGGTAGAATTCAGGATGATGGCGGCAGACGGCAGTTGGCGGTGGCTCTGTGAAAACGGCTCCTCCCTCCAGGATAGCCAGGGTGAGATGACCCTCTGCGGTATTCTCAAAGACGTCACCAGCAGACAAGAGGAGTTGGCCGCACGGAAAATGCTCCATGAACAACAACTGGAAGCTGCCCATGAAGCAGGGAAAGCAGAGATTGCCAAAAACGTGCTACACAACATCGGCAACGTGATGAATAGCCTGAATGTCAGCGCCAAGCTGCACATGGAGGCTCTCTCGGCCTCTCGTGCTTCAAATCTGGGGCGTGCAGCTAAGCTGCTGAAGGAAAACCAGGAAAATCTAGCTCATTTTATCCAAAGCTCCCGCCAGGGCCGGAGGCTACCGGACTACCTGATTTCCGTGAGTGAGCATCTGATGGAAGAGAATCGTCGGCTGCACGGTGAGGCGCTGGCCATGGTGCATCACATAGAGCACATGCGCGACATCATCGCTCTCGAGCAGGTGAATGGTCGTGCATCATCATTCCAGGAGCAGTGTGACCTGGCAGGACTCCTGGAGCAAGCGCTGACCCTTGAGGGCAACATCCTCATGGACGAGGGCATCACGATAGAGCGCAACTACGCAGACTTGCCGCCTCAGATGATTTCTCGAGGCCAATTCCTGCAAGTTATGGTGAACCTGATCAGCAACGCACGCCATGCTGTCAGCGCCACCAGCGTCAAAGGGCCGCGCCGCATCAGCCTAGGCATTTCCGCACCGCGTTCTGGACGCATTCTCATTACCGTGACGGATACCGGCTGTGGGATTAGCGAGACCAATCTGGCCCGCATTTTCACGCATGGATTTACCACACGCAAAGATGGTAACGGCTTCGGCCTGCACCATGCCGCCCTCCTCGCTGACGAGATGGGTGGCAGCCTACGGGCGGAAAGCGCGGGAGAGGGCTGCGGAGCCACGTTCACCCTGGAGCTGCCTGTCAGAACAGTCCAGACCACCCCGTCAGACCCCACAAAAAGTGCCGTTCCCCTGCCCTCCAGTCTCCTGATGCTCACTCAGCAAGCCCAATCCACCCACACCAGCGCACGATGAACTCCATGAATAACCGCATCCTCATCGTCGATGACAATCCAACGATCCGTGAGGATTACCGTCGAATTCTCTGCCCATCCAATGACGAGGAAGAGATGCTCGATGACCTCGAAGCGCAGGTTTTTGATAGCCAAGATCATCTGGAAAAGCTGCGTCCGAGTTTTCAGATGGCCTTCGCCAGCCAAGGAGATGCTGCGGCCGCCATCGCTCAAGCAGCCCTCGAACAGGGCATGCCCTTTGCCGCAGCCATCGTGGACATCCGCATGCCACCAGGAATTGATGGAGTGGAAACCGTGAAGCGTCTGTGGCGCGTGCAGACAGACCTCCAAATCATCCTGTGCACAGCCTATTCCGATTATTCCTGGCAATCCATCGTGCGTGAACTCGGCATTTCCCACCGTCTCGTGGTGCTGAAAAAGCCTTTTGACCCCGTGGAGGTGCTTCAAATGTGCTTGGCAATGACCACCAAATGGGTTGCCGAACGCGATATGGCCTGCCGCCAGCTCACGCTACAAAACAAGCTGGTCGCTAGCTTCCAAGAAGTCGAGCGTGTGTCGAGCGAACTACGCCAAGAGAAAAAGGCCCACCAGCAGGCTACCCCGACGCGCTCTGAAGCAGAGATGATCGACATGATGTCTGGCCTGCTTAACGGGATCGCCCACGACTTTAATAACGCACTCACAGTCATCCAGGGGCATCTGAGCGCCGCCCTCATGGCCCCAGCCGACGCTAGCTCGAACATGGAAATTCCCGTCGAGCAAATGCTACAGGCAGCGCAGCGTGCCTCCGTACTTAGCCGCCAGATGATGGCCTTGAGCTCTACGGTAGAGACACCTTCGGAATCACGGCTATTGAACCTGGACCGCCTGCTCGATCAACAGGTCGAGATGATTCAGCGTGTCATGCAAGACCGCCTGCAAGTGGACATCGTCCATGGAAGCCAGGATGTCTTTGTGCGCGCTTCAGACACCATGCTGCTCAGGTTGGTGAATCTGATGATCGTGCGCTCCCGTGAGCTGATGCCGCGCGGAGGCAGCCTCACCATCTCCCTAGGCAGTCACGAGATCGCCAACGAGCAAGAAGCATCCTGCCTTCATACCTCCGCCAAACCAGGCCGCTACACGCTCATCCAATTTGATGATACCTGCCTATCGAACCTGCCTGCGGAGGACCGCAGCCATCCCCTCTGGCAGGAAACCATGGCTGACCAGGAACAGCCGCGTGTGGTCGCAGCGCGCAATCTAGCGCGCAGCCTGGGCGGCTGGGTGATGGTAGAAATCATGCCTGGCGTCGGCGCACGCCACACTTTCTTCATCCCCGCAGCGAGTGCTGATGAAAGACAGGCCCACCATCCCCAGGCCA
>JAIWOJ010000501.1 GCA_020216965.1 Prosthecobacter sp. | reverse complement strand
GTGATCTGGAAACCGGTGAGCAGGCCGTCTGGCAGGGGCGGCAGGCCAGAGAGCCGCAGACCGTGGCCGGAGGTTTCCTCTAGCCGTGCGCGTAGGTAGCCGGTGGAGAGCACTTTGCAGCGGCTTTCCCGCCCGTCCGGGGAGATGGCATGGCAGTCGGTAAAGGTGCCGCCGGTGTCGGTGGCGATGTGCCAGGGGCTGGAGGCGTGAGGAGAGGGCGTGGACATGCAGGAGGGCTCAGGTTTTACCCCAGAGGCCGCTTTTCCAGGCGAAAGGGGTATTTCTGCGCCTGAAAAAGCGGTGTCCAGGTTTAGATCAAGCATGGCGCTGATCTGCACGCACTTACTCACCCAGGCTGTGCAGCCATTCGTCGAGGCGGCTGCGCAGCTCTTCAGGGCCGCTTTCTGGGTAGTGATCAAGGAGCCAGCGCACATCTTCTTTGGCGGCGGCTTTGTCCCCCAGGCGTTGGCGCAGTTGGGCGCGTGTCAGGCGCTCCATGCTGGCATCTGGATTGAGGGCCACGGTGAGATCCAGGTAGGGAAGAGAGTTTTTCGCCGCGTCCTCCTCATCCATAGCATTGCCCAGCAGGTTACGCAGCATACGCAGGATGATGTCCCGTTTGCTGGCTGGCTTCAGGGCTTCTTCGGGGATGTGGCCGAGATCAGAGAGATCAAGCGCTGCCTCGGTGAGGGTGAGGATTTTGCCCCGGTTGAAGACATCGACCAACAGTAGCTCCCCCTCGGGCCCATCCTTCCAGCCGACCATGAAGCGGCCTGGGAGCGGCACGCCAAAGATGTCTGCCACGCCGAGACGGTGGGCTAGCTCCAAGTAGAGCACGCTCAGGGTGATGGGTAGCCCCTCGCGGTCATCAAGCAGGGCACTCATGTAGCTGTTGGATTTATTGGCGTAGTCATGGCGGCTGCCATGGAAGCCGTTTTCTTCAAACAGATACCGGTTGAGGCTGGTGACGGCGCTGGCAGTACCTTGGCGGATGCCTGGATCGGCACTCAACTCTTCGGTAAGGCGCTGCACCTGCTGCAGGTAGTGGGCCACATCCACCTCGGCATGATCATGCCGGGCGAGCAGCAAGGCAGCGCGCATGAGGTCGATCTTTTCCTCTGGCTTGGCCATCTCTGCCAGCAGCTCGCGCGTGACGGCGCGGCGGTGCAGATCGCGTTCGAGGTCTTGGAGGGCATTCAGGCGCTTTTCTAGACTGCGCCGGGTGTCCTGGAGCTGTCTGCGGGCGGCGGCAGGGTCATCCAGCAGCTTTTCCAGAGCTTGATCGCGGCTAACTTGCCCTTGGGCAAAGCCGCTGATCGCTTGGTCAAAAGCCTGCGCCAGCTCGGGAGGCAGCGGTTTTTCCTCCAGATCCCTACCGATGCGGAAGCCGCGGAAATCGGCGGCTGGGCTGCGAAAGCGGCAGAGCCCAGCGCGCCCGCCACGCAGGACGGCATCCTGGTGGGTCAGGACTTTCTGGCCATTCACCCAGCCCGTGAGGCGGTCATTCTCTACCCGTAGGCGCAGGTGGTTCCAGGTGCCAGGGCGGTAGGCATCGGTGCTAAACTCAGCCAGCACGGTCCAAGAATACACATCAGCTCCCTCAAAGCGGGTGAGGCGCATTTTGCCATTGGAGGGATAAAAGCCGTAGTGGTGGTCCTCATCCTGAGCGCAAAAGAGCAGGCCCGCAGCACCGCTTTCCTCAGCCAAGCGCACGTTCACAGCTACCTCAAACGGGCCGCCATCAGTCGGCGGTGCGGTTTTGGAAAAACACAGCGTGCGTCCGCCAAAGCCGCTGCCCATCGTCTCTGAGCGGATGATGCCAGAGCGCTGTGACCAGCGGGCACCCAGGGCGGGTTGCCAGAGGCGTGGGTTCAGCACGCCGATCGTGAGCCAGCGCTCCATCGGCACGGGGTTGGGGGCGGCCATGAGGCGCTTGAGTTCATTGACCGGCATGGCAAAGCCGAGGTTGGCCGTGACGGCAGATTTCATCGTCAGCAGGCCCAGCACACGCCCTTGGCGATCCATGAGCGGACCGCCGCTGTTGCCGCGCTCAATCGGCATCGCCAGGCGGATCATGGGGATCTCCTTCACCACATCGGGATAGGCGGAGACGACGCCCTCCACAATGCTAAAGGCCAGCCCTTCAGGGTTGCCCATCGCCACTACAGACTGGCCTTGCTGGATGCCATCGCTATCCGCCAGGGGGAGGGGTTTGAGGCCCGTGGCCTTGATCCGTAGCAGCGCCAGATCCCAGTGCGCATCCGTGGCCGTGATTTCCACCACTTCATGCTTGCTGCCATCGCTCGTCTCCACCTCCAGGCGGCGCGCCTCGCCGATGACGTGTAGGTTGGTGGCGATGAGGCCATCCTCACCGACCACAAAGCCAGTGCCCAGGCCATCCAGACCTTCGCGGCCTTCCTGCAGCACCTTTACCACGCTAGGCTTGACCTCACGGGCCAGGGTTTCCACGGATTTGGCCGTGTTTTTCGGCTGCGGCTTAGCGGAGGCTGGTGCTGAAAAAACGGCCGTGAGGGGCAGGCACAGCACCAAGAAAGGCAAGAAGGCAGGGCGCATGGTGGCAGAGTTACGCAGGAAACGCGCCTGCTGGAAAGAAGTTCTCATCACGCGGCTGCTGGAGTTCCCAGGAACCGGGTCATTTTTGTCCCGATGAACGATGGTATCTGGGTAAAGCGCTCAGGTGCCTCGGCTGCCTCTCAAGCGGGCTTCTAGCAGCGCGAACCGCGGATTTAACGGTGTCAAGCAACACGACCCAGGTGCCATGCACCCCCAGCTGCATCATGGCCAACCTCATCGCCTTATTTGACAACTGGTGGAACCTCTACATCCGCTTTTATG
>JAIWOJ010000500.1 GCA_020216965.1 Prosthecobacter sp. | reverse complement strand
CTAGCTGGGAAAAATCTGGTGCTGCCCGTGCAGGCGGGCAGCCTCACGGTGACTTACCAGTGGGCGCAATGAGCTGCCAACATTGCAGTGCCTGCCTCAGCATGGTGATGTGCTCTGCCGTGTGGCTGGCAGTGCAGGTGATGCGCAGCCGGGCTGTGCCGCGTGCCACGGTGGGATAGCGGATGGCGGGAATCAGGAACCCATCCGCCAGCAGGCTGTCACTGGCCGCCACGGCAGCGGTTTCTTCCCCGATGATCCAGGGCAGGATGGCGCTCTGGGACAGGTCTCCCGCGCCTAGCAGACGTAGGTTCGCCATTAGCCGTGCCCGCCGCGCGTCCCCCTCCGTGCCGACAGCCAGCTCTAGCGCGCGGCCTGCAGCGTGGGCTAACGCCGGAGGCATGGCGGTGGAATAGACAAAGCTGCGCGCGCGGTTCACGAGCCAGCCGATGACCTCCTGAGGGGCAGCCACATAACCACCGCTGAGGCCCAGCGCCTTGCTGAGGGTGCCCATTTGCAGCTCCACCTCGGTCTCCAAGCCCAGCTCAGCGGCCAATCCCCTGCCCTGTGGGCCGATGACACCGACGGCGTGCGCTTCATCCAGCAGCAGCCAGGCTGCGTGGCGCTTTTTCAGAGCCACGATGTCCGCCAGTGGGCAGCGGTCGCCATCCATGCTGAAGATGGACTCCGTGACGATGAGAACCCTGCCCTGTGCGCCTTGGAGCAGTTTTTCCAGCCTGCCTAGATGATTGTGGGGAAAGACGCGCAAGGTGGCACCGCTGAGCCGTGCGGCGTCCACGAGACTAGCATGGCAGAGTTTATCCAAAATCACGGTGTCCCCGCTGCCGACGAGAGCGGGGATGACGCCCAGGGCTGTGGCAAAGCCGCTGCCAAAAACCAGGGCGGCCTGCGCGCCCTTGAAATCTGCGATCTGCCGCTCCAGTGCTAGGTGCGCGCTGTGCGTGCCGCAAACGAGGCGGGAGGCCCCCGCGCCTGCGCCATGGCGCTGCACGCCCTCTAGCAGCGCCTCCCGCAGCGCTGGAGCATCGGCGAGGCCCAGGTAGTCATTGGAGGAGAAATTGAGCACCTCACGCCCGTCCAGACGCACCACGGGCCCTTGGGCAGACTGCAATTCCCGCAGGTGCCGCCACAGGCCGCGCGCCTGCCAGTCAGCGGCCTGCTCCTGGAGATTCCAGCTCATTCCTTTAGCCTCCGCTCTAGCAGCGCATCCTTTTCCACCCCAAGACTCAAGGCCTTTTTATAATGCACACGCGCGAGTTCCAGGCTGGGAGGTTTTTGATCCACATAGAGCAGGGCGAGGTTGAAGTGGGCGATGCCGTAGTCTGGCTTTAGCTCAATGGCGCGCTGGAGTTCTGCCTCAGCGGCGGTGTGCCAGCCGAGCTGGCGCAGTGCGATGGCTAGGTAATTGTGCGCGCGGGGATCAAGCGGGTCTTCATGGATGGCGCGACTGAGGCAGGAGACGGCTAGATAACGATCCCCACGCTGGCTGTGGATGAGGCCCAGCGCACTCCAGGAGGTCGCCAGCGTGGGATTGATCTGGACGGATTTTTCAAAGCACTCTATGGCCGCCTTCGCCTGGCCGTCCTGCTGCTCCACGGCCCCCAGATTGGCCCAGACGAGAGCGTTTCCAGCATCCAGGGAGAGCATCTCCTGGTAGGCAGCCCGCGCGGTTTTCCAATCCCCTTTGCCAAAGGCGTTGGCTGCTTTTTGGGAGAGGATTTTGGTGTCCGGCGGCAGGGGGTCCACCGCCCCGGCGGGCAAAGGCCGCACGGGGGCCACGCGGTCCTGCGCGCCAGCCAGCCCGGCGAGCGCCCAGAAACAAAGAAGCACGGCGCGGCTCATGGCCTATCCTCAAGACTTTTCTAGGCCGAGATAGGCTTTGGCATTGGCGTAGCAGATCTTGCGCACCATGCCGCCCACGAGGTCGAAATCACCTGGGAGGAGGCCAGACTCCATATCGCTGCCCAGCAAATTGCAGAGGGTGCGTCGGAAGTATTCGTGGCGGGGGAAGGACATGAAGCTTCGGCTATCCGTCAACATCCCGATGAATCGGCTGAGCAGGCCCAGATTGCTCAGCGCGTTGATTTGCCACTCCATGCCCTCTTTTTGGTCGAGGAACCACCAGCCGGAGCCGAACTGCACCTTCCCAGGCGTGGTGCCGTCAGCAAAATTGCCCGCCATGGTGGCAAAGACGTAGTTATCGGCGGGGTTGACGTTGTAGAGCACGGTCTTGGGCAGCGCGTTTTCAGAGTCCAGTGCATTCAAGAATGCGGCGACGGCCTCAGCCTGCGGGTAGTCGCCGATGCTATCACAGCCCACATCCGCACCGATTTCACGGGCGAGGCGGGCGTTGTTGTTGCGGATGGGGCCCAGGTGCAACTGCATGGTCCAGCCGCGTTTGGCATTGAGCCGACCCACATGCATCATCACATGGGAGCCGAGGATGGCGGTATCTTCAGGGTAAAACTTGCGCACTTGAGAGCCCCGGTAGCGGTCAAAAATACGCTTTGCCGCTGCCTCGCCGTCGGTACGCGCTAGGCAGGCAGTCAGGCCATGGTCGCTAAGGCGCGCACCGATGGCGTGGAAGGCATCATGGCGGCGCGTCAGTGCCTCCAGCAGGCTATCCAGACTGCGGACCTCGATGCCCGACTGTTGGCTCAGCTTATCACACCAGGCGTTCCAAGCCTGGGGGTTGGAGAGGGCAAAGGCTTTGTCGGGGCGGAAGGTAGGATAGACACCGATCTCAAAACCATCCTTGGCACACTTTTCGTGCCAGGAGAGGTCATCCGCCGGATCATCGGTGGTGCATAGTGCGCGCACTTTTTGATCCCGCAGGATGCTGCGTGC
>JAIWOJ010000499.1 GCA_020216965.1 Prosthecobacter sp. | reverse complement strand
AGCGGGAGCTTTTTGCCTTCTCTTCCAAGATCGGCGGCTCGGCCGCCGACGAGGTGGAGGCTGCCGGAGGCGACAGCGAGCGCGCGCACCATGTCGGCGACGCTATGGCGCGAGGTGGGCTGGGTGCGGGCGAGCAACTCAAAGGCGAGGGCCTGGAGAGCATCGCCCGCGAGGACGGCGATGCCGTCGCCATAGACCTTGTGGCAGGTGGGGACGCCGCGGCGGAAGTCGTCATTGTCCATGGCGGGTAGGTCATCATGGATGAGGGTGTAGGTGTGCAGGCACTCCACCGCACAGGCGGCGGGCAGGGCGGCCTGGAGGGTGCCGCCGCAGGCCTCAGCGGCGGCGAGGGTGAGGATGGGGCGGAGGCGCTTGCCACCGGCAAAGATGCTGTGGCGCATGGCGCGGTGGAGGGTGGCGGGCAGGGTCTCGGCAGAGGGGATCCACTGATCCAGGTGGGCATCAATGAGGGCGCAGCGTTCGGCGAGGTAGGTCTTCAGGTCAGACATGGTCGGGAGAAACGGGAAAGGAGAGCTTCCGCGGGCTTGCGCAACCGATTCGATGCTGTCAGGTCGGGGTTTCCCCAAAGCTGCCCATGCCCCGCGACTACACGCTGCACACCCCACCCCGCCCCACGGCACCGCGCATTGAATACCGGGCGGAGCTGAATGAGCAGCAGCACGCGGCGGTGACGGCCCCGCCAGGGCAGACGCTGGTGATCGCGGGGGCGGGCTCTGGCAAGACGCACACGCTGACCTACCGGGTGGCTTGGCTGCTGGACAATGGCGTGCTGCCAGAGCAAATCCTGCTGCTGACCTTTACCAACAAGGCCGCGCGGGAGATGCTGGAGCGGGTGGGCGCTCTGGTGCAGGCGGATACGTCCCGGCTCTGGGGTGGCACCTTTCACAGCATCGGCAACAAACTGCTGCGCTGGAATGCAGAACGCCTGGGCTACCGGAAGGGGTTTTCAATCATGGACCGGGAGGATCAAAAAGATCTGCTGGAGACCGTGGTGGCAAACAGTGGGATCGATACCAAGGGCATCCGCTTCCCCAAGGCGGAGGTGCTAGGCGAGATCTTTTCCCTGGCGGACAATACCTGCGAGCCGCTGGATGAGCTGCTGGCCACGCGCTACCCGTATTTTGCTGAGCTGATCGACGACATCACCAAGCTGCGTGGGCTTTACCAGGAGAAGAAGCTGGAGACGAATTGCATGGACTTTGATGACCTGCTGACGCAGCCCGTGCGGCTGCTGCGGGAGCACCCAGACCTGCTGGAGCGCTACCAGCGGCAGTTTGAGTTCATCCTGGTGGATGAGTACCAGGACACCAACCGGCTGCAGTGCGAGTTCATCGAACTGCTGACAGGGCCGGACGGCAATCTGATGGTGGTAGGGGATGATGCGCAGAGCATCTACTCCTGGCGCGGAGCGGATGTGACCAACATCCTAAACTTTCACAAACACTGGCCCAAGGCGCGCGTGTTTAAGATCGAGGTGAACTACCGCAGCGTGCCAGAGGTGTTGAGCCTGGCCAACGCGAGCATCGCCAACAACCGCGCGCAGATCCGCAAGAACCTCCAGGCCGCACGACCAGAAAAGGGGATGCTTCCCGCCCTGGTGCCGCTGGATAGCGGCAGCGCGCAGGCATCCTTCGTGGCGCAGCGCATCCTTGAGCTGGCAGACGAGGGCATGTCCTATGATGAGATGGCGGTGCTCTATCGCGCCCATTTTCACAGCATGGAGCTGCAGATGGAGCTGACCAGCCGCGGCATCCCCTTTCAGATCACCAGCGGGCTGCGTTTCTTTGAGCAAGCGCACATCAAAGACGTGGCAGCCTTCATGAAGTTCGCCCTAAACCGGCAGGATGAGGTCAGCTTCATGCGCATGGTAAAGCTGATCCCAGGTGTCGGCGGTGCCAGTGCCAACAAGCTGTGGAACGCCTGGCTGAAAACCGAGGCCGCCAGGGCAGAGGTGATGGTGGGAAAATTCAGCGACCTATTGCTGCCGATGCCCGTGCCCAAGAAAGCACGCGAGGGCTGGGACCAACTGGCCTACACCCTGGATGAGCTGATCGTGGACGGCAAACCCGCCACACCGCCGGAGATGATCCGCAGCATCTATGAGGGCGTGTATCAAGACTACATGCGCGCCAAATTCAAAAACGCCGACCAACGGGAGCAGGACATCGAGCAACTCAGCAATTACTCCAGCCGTTTCACCGATCCGTTAGAGTTCCTGAGCCAACTCAGCCTGCTGAGCGGCGTGGATACTGGCGACAAACCGGCCCCAGAGGAGCAGGAAAAAGAAGCCGTGACGCTAACCACCGCCCACCAAGCCAAGGGACTAGAATGGCAGGCGGTCTTTGCCATCTGGGTGGCAGATGGGATGTTCCCCCACGCCCGCGCTGTGGAGGGGAGCGACCAAGGGCTGGAAGAGGAGCGCCGCCTATTTTATGTGACGGTGACCCGCGCCAAAGATGAGCTGTATCTGTGCTATCCCGTGGTGAACCACCAGGCGCGAGATGGAGACATCCTCATGCGCCCAAGCCGCTTCATTAGCGAGCTGCCCGCAGACTTGATGGAAAAATGGAATGTGCGCGGCGGCTGGTGAAGCCAGCGCCCCCATGCCCCGCCATCTCTGAGCCCGACGGCTACAACTCAATCAGAGAGCAGCCCCCCAGGGGACGCAGAAAACGCAGAGCATGAATCCGTGATGACCCCGGATACCCCTTGACCAAGCAACAGAAGCGATCCTCGAACCCAAAGCGCCAACGGCACGCGCCTGCGAGAGACATTACCCAAAAGGATGTGTTGGTAACACCACCCCAGTGCCAACGGCACGCCCCTCCTCACTCCAAGGTGAAACCCTG
>JAIWOJ010000498.1 GCA_020216965.1 Prosthecobacter sp. | reverse complement strand
CTACAATTTTTTCACGCTCACGAACAACGGCAGTACACGGAAAGAAGTGGTGTATGCCGTGCTGCCAGGTTCTGGCTCAGGGGTGAAGGTCATCCAGACCGTGTTGCGTGATTGGACCAATGATGTGCCCAATGGTCTGCCGCAGATCCCAGGTTCTGCGGTGCGGCCAGGCCCAGGGATGCCGCCTGGCCTGCCGATGCCCATGGTCAATCCCGTGACGCCTGGTGCTTTGAACGTTCCGGTAAAGGCGCAAGAGATCGTTCATTGGTATTTGGCAGAGCCTTTCGCGCGCTGCCTCCTGGAGATCGCCGAAAAAAATGGCGTGCGTGCTCCTTGAGTGCGCAGGCGCTACTGTGAGCTTGAGGCATGAAACTCTTCGCCATCTGTTTTTCCCTAGCCGCCGCCAGCGTGTGGGCGGTCGATGACCGCGTGTTGGAATCTCTGCTCATTTTGCCAGAACCGCGCGCCCTGCGGACGGAGCGCTCTTTGGTGCCTACGGGGGCAGTGGCCACGGTGTTCAGCCCGGCCAGGGAGATCGCGCAGGCACCTGGGATTGAGGTTTATGATCAAGAGAGCTTTGCCAAGCTAGGGCTGAGCCCGGAATCGTTTTTGGAGCGGGCCAAGAGGACGGCGGATCGGCTCTTGGTGGGGCTGAAGCCAGATTTGGTCAAAGGTGCAGATGGCCGTGTGGCCTATGCGGTCTATCGCGGGGAGCGGCCGGTGATGGCTAGCCTAGTCGTCGCCCCCAGTCTGGCAGAGCTGTTTGAGGATCTATTTGGGCCAGAGGTATGGGCAGCGCTGCCAGACAGGCACGCGCTTTACATCTTCCCAGCTAGACAGGAATCGGTGGCAGAGTTTGCGGCGGATCTGGCGGAGCGCTTTAGGGAGGATGCCCATGCCGCCAGCCCAGAGCTATTTTTGCTAAAAAAGGGCGCAGAACCACGCGTGGTAGGTGCCTTCAGCCGCTGATGGCGGGGTGACGCAAGGCATGTAGGCGCATCCGCCAGGATGCGGGAGGGTGTTTTTGGCCGCTGATGGCAGGGTGACGCAGGGGGCGCGCCCGACGGGTCACTCGTGCCAGGTGCGGGCCACGCGCTCAATGGCAGTGGCGCGTCCGGTGTGCGCATCCACGGTGATGAGCACGCCATTCACGCGCACGGGCCCTTTGCCGACGCCAAATTTGGTCGGCAGCGCGGTGTGAAAGCGCTCCAGCACGGGCTGGACCTCACTGCCAATGACGGACTCCATGGGGCCGCACATGCCTGCATCGCTCTGGTAAGCGGTGCCCTTGGGCAGCAGGCGCTCATCGGCGGTAGGCACATGGGTGTGCGTGCCGATCACGGCGGAGACCAACCCATCCAGATGCCAGCCCATGGCGACTTTTTCGCTGGTGGCCTCGGCGTGGAAATCCACCAAAATGACCGGTGTCTCCCGCCGCATCTCCTGAACCACCTCCGCAATGCGGCTGAAGGGGTTTTCCATGCCCTCCTTCATAAAAACGCGGCCCTGGAGGTTAATGACACCCACGCGGCCTTTCTTCGTCTCGAGCACGATGCTGCCCTGGCCGGGGGGGCTGCCGGGATAGTTGATCGGGCGCAGCAGCCGGGGCTCGTCGATCATGAAGGGGATGATCTCTTTTTGATCCCAGATGTGGTCGCCCGTCGTGATGACTGCCGCCCCCGCGCGCATGAGGCCGATGGCGATCTTGGGCGTGATGCCACGTCCGCCGGCGGCGTTTTCCCCATTCACGATGGCGAAATCCACCGCCAGCTCCTCCTTGAGCACTGGCAGCAGGGTGGCCACGGCCTTTCGCCCAGGCTCGCCCACCACATCGCCCAGGAACAGCAGGCGCAGGGCTTCAGGCGGGCTGGGGGTGGCATCGGGGCTGGCTTCGGTGGACATCTGCCCTCATAGGAGCCAGCGCGCGCGGCGGAACCAGTGAAAATTCCTCTCCCTTCACACCAACTCTAGGGGTGAGATTCATCTTGTCCCAGCAGGCGGGCTTTTGCAGACTGGCAGCATGTCCCGCACACGTCGTCATTTCCTCGGCGGTCTCAGCACCGCGCTCGCTGCCACCTGGGTGGAAACTCTGCGCGCTGCGCCTGATCCGAAAAAGGACGTGATCATCGGCCACGGGCAGCACCGCTACCGTGTGAATAAGGAATGGGTGCCCGCAGGTCAAGGGCGGCATCACCCCATCCTGAACTGCCATGAGATGGTGCAGGTGAAGGACGGACGGCTTTTCATGGTGGGAGATCACTGGGACAACCAGATGCTCGTCTTCAAACCAGACGGCACCATCCTCGACTCCTGGGGCAGCGCCTGGCCCGGCGGACATGGCCTGACACTGAGCGTGGAGAATGGGGAGGAGTTCCTCTTCCTCACGGACAGCGGTTTGTGGAAAAGCGGCAGCGGCGGCTACCGCCAGACGGGGCGCGTGACCAAGATGGACCTCAGCGGGAAAGAAATCTTCAGCCTGAGCCACCCCATGATGGTCGGCGCTTACGAGCCGGACATGTTTTACAACCCGACCGAGGTCGCCATTGCCCCGAACGGAGACATCTATGTGGTGGACGGCTACGGCTCACAGTTCGTGCTGCGCTACGACCGGAATGGGAAGTTTATCCAACGCTTTGGCGGCAAGGAAGGCGTGCCTGAGGAGCAACGGCTGAACAACGCGCACGGCATCGCCATCGACACGCGGCAGGGCACCGACAAGGCCACGGTCATCGTCACCTCACGCGCGGACAACTGCTTCCGGCGCTTCACGCTGGATGGCAAATACCTCGGCACCATCCCCGTGCCTGGCGCGATGGTCTGCCGCCCCGTCATCGCAGGCCAGGAGATCTATGCCGGCGTCTGCTGGAGCAAGACCCCCGAG
>JAIWOJ010000497.1 GCA_020216965.1 Prosthecobacter sp. | reverse complement strand
TCGGCGTCTCCTGCTCCGCTGATCGCCAGGCGAAGGGCAAGATCACGCGTGATGGTGTCTTCATCGAGAAGCTCGAAACCAACCCGCTGCAATACATCCCCGAGGAGCTGCGCCACCGCAAAGACACCCACGCCGTGCGCATCGACACGAACCGCCCCATGGCCGAGATCCGCGCGGAGCTCTCGAAGCATCCCGTCACCACGCGCCTCCTCATCAACGGCCCCATCATCGTCGCCCGCGACATCGCGCACGCGAAGCTCAAAGAGCGCCTCGATGCCGGTGGCGACCTGCCGGAGTACTTCAAGAACCACCCCGTTTATTACGCGGGTCCTGCCAAAACGCCCGCTGGCATGCCCAGTGGCAGCTTTGGCCCCACCACAGCAGGCCGAATGGACAGCTACGTCGATCTCTTCCAAAGCCACGGGGGGAGCATGGTCATGATCGCCAAAGGCAATCGCGGCCAGCAAGTCACCGACGCCTGCAAAAAACACGGTGGCTTCTACCTCGGCAGCATCGGTGGTCCTGCGGCCATTCTGGCTAAAGAAAACATCAAAAAGGTCGAAGTCGTCGAGTTCCCCGAACTCGGCATGGAAGCCATCTGGAAGATCGAAGTCGAGGACTTCCCCGCCTTCATCCTCGTGGACGACAAAGGAAACGACTTCTTCCAAAGTGTCGGGCCGGGATGCTCGGTGAAGCATTGAGGGAGAACCTATATGCGCTGCCTTTATCTAATATATATTCTTAATAATTGTTGCGGATTGTTCGAGGCTTAGGCTTGCTCACTGCGGCTGGTGATTGTGGCTTCCTTTTCACGCGCCCATTGTCAAGATGGCTGGGTGACAGATGAACCTCTCCACAACCCCCATGATAAGCTTTTCAAGGCTGGTTTTTCTGATCCCGCCACAGCGGCGGCTTTTCTCCAACAACAACTTCCGCCTGCCACCAGCGCATGTATAGATTGGCAGCACTTGGAGTTGTTGCCGGGCTCCTTTGTAACTGCCCAGATGCGAGAGCGCCACAGCGACCTTCTATTCTCGGCACCTGTGGCAAGCGGTCACAAGGCATTTCTGTATTTGCTTTTTGAGCACCAGTCTAGCTTTGACCCATGGATTGGGTTGAGGTTGCTGGAGTACATGCTGCTCATCTGGCAGGGATATCTGAAAAAATACCCGGAGGTCTCTGCCCTACCCATCATCTTGCCCGTGGTGCTGGCACAGAATGACCGTGTGTGGGAGGTAAAAACGCAGTTTGCGGATTTACTGGATACCCCAGAGGAGTTGCAAACGGTGTTTCACCCCTGGGTGCCGGACTTTCGTTTTCAGCTTTTGCAACTGGCAGAGATGCCGTTTGAGGCGATTCGTCGCACGCCAGCGGGTATCCTGGTGCTGCGCACCATGAAGGCAGAACGGCTGAAAAAACTACTGGATGCCGTGGTGTGGGATGAGGCTTTGCTGGTGCAGGTGCCAAGAGTGCTCTTGCAGCAAGTGCTGCGCTACATCCTGGGTGCGGATATTGACAAGGGAGCCTTTGAACATAAGCTCCAGGAGATAGAAGAACCCCAGACCAGAGCGGAAGCCATGACACTCGCCCAACAGTATCACCACCTAGGTCGCCAGGAGGGACGGCAAGAAGGTCGGCAGGAAGGACGGCAGGAAGGTCTATTAAAGGGCCGACAGGAAGATGTGCTTGAAGCTCTAGAAATTCGTTTTGAGAAGGTGCCAGAGGGGCTAGTAGAGGCTGTGCGCAGCATTCAGGATGAGGCGCATCTGCGGCGTCTGCACCGCACCGCGATCCGATGCAGCAGCTTGGAGGACTTTGCGGCTGATCTATAAAACCATTTATTTCCTGGGCTAGGTGCTAGGGGGAAGTGAACTGACTTAAGTAGTGTAAATCGCCAGTTGCGGGTCGGCAGGACTCCTTTATGGCTGCGCGCGCATGACAGACTTTGCTGCCTTTTTGGCTTTGAATCCATTTGATATGTCCTGGATCGCCACTCCAGATGCCTGGGTGGCGCTACTGACCCTGACGGTGATGGAGATCGTCCTTGGCATCGATAACATCGTTTTTATCTCCATCCTTGTGGATAAACTGCCGGAGCAGGAGCGCCCCAGGGCAAGGTTTCTGGGCCTCGGCTTTGCGATGCTCACGCGCATCCTGCTGCTGCTATCCATTACCTGGGTCATGCAGTTGAAGGAGCCGCTTTTTGCGGTGCTCGGCCACGACATTTCTGGCAAAGATCTCATTCTCATTCTCGGGGGACTCTTCCTGTTGTGGAAGAGCACGAAGGAGCTGCATCACAAGGTGGAAGGTGCGGCTGAGGACCATCACGATTCTGGCAAGGGCCGCGCGGCTCTAGGAGCGATTTTGGTGCAGATTGCCATTTTAGACATCGTCTTTTCTCTGGATTCCGTCATCACCGCCGTGGGTATGGTGGATCATATCATGGTGATGGTGATCGCGGTGATGGTGGCAGTAGGATTTATGATGGTATTTGCTGGGGCGGTGAGCGACTTTATCAGCCGCCATCCGACGGTGAAGGTGCTAGCGCTCTCATTCCTGTTGCTGATCGGCACCACATTGATCGCGGAGGGCTTCCATGTGCATTTCCAGAAGGGCTTCGTCTATTTTGCCATGGCCTTCTCAGTCTTTGTGGAGATGCTGAATATCCGCATGAAAATCAAAGCAGAGAGGAAAAAGGCCGCCTAGTGCCATGCCGCAGCCTGCCCGTCGGTTAGAGGTTTTCACAGAGTCCGTCATCCGTGAGATGACGCGGCTGTCGAACCGCTACGGTTCGATCAATCTGGCGCAGGGTTTTCCTGACTTTGATCCACCCGCAGAGTTGGTGGATGCCTTGGCGGAGGCGATTCGTGGGCCGCATCATCAATACGCG
>JAIWOJ010000496.1 GCA_020216965.1 Prosthecobacter sp. | reverse complement strand
TGCCTGAAACAACCGCCAGATCCGAGACTGAGCGCAGGGAGATTTGTAGCTTCTCTTGATATTGGCTGATCGTGCCCGTGATCTGCACGGTCTGGCCTTTCAGCGCCTCCAAGTCCTGGGCTGGCTCTTTCTCCTGGACGCTTTTGGACAGAAAGACCTCAAACTCGGAGCCCTCAAACAGCAGCTTTTTGTGCCCGGTGGAGCCCAGCGTCAGCACAGACTTCACCACGCCAATGACCACGGATTTCATCCCCAGGCGGCTGGCGATGAGATTCAAATCCGTGGCGTCCATCGCCCCTGGGTCGCGGCTGGCCGTGGCCACCGGTGCCTTGGCAGCCTCAGCCATCGGCGCAGAGGGCGGCGGCAGCGCAGGGCTCGCTGAGGGAGCCGGGCTCGCCTCGCTGACACTGAGGCCCAGCAGCTCCACGATGCGCTTCTTGCTCTCAGCACTCAGCTTTGAGACCGGCACCCGTTCGTCCTTGCCATCTTTTCCCGTGATGAGGATCACCCCCGGCAATGCCCCACGAAGGCTACCCTCCACCGCACGGCCATCAGCAAGCTGCCAAGTGGTGGTCTCCTCGGCGTGCAGCCGAAGGGAGGTGAGGACGGCAAGGAGAAGAAGGGCTTTTTTCATCATAATGCATGAGGAACGTGGCATAACTTCAGCCGCGCGCATCTCCCGCGCGGCTGGGAGGGGCAAAAATTGCCGCAGGCAGCGGCCCCATGCCCGCATCCCCCGCCAACCTCTGCTCCCGCAGTGCGCGCGCGATAGCACCCGCCAGCCGGTCCCGGTAAGTGCTGGAGGCAAGCAACGACGCATCCTTCCGGCTGGTGAGGAAGCCACACTCCACCAGCACGCAGGGGATCACGGGATTGCGCGTCAGCCGCAGCCGACGGCGCACCTGACCAGCGTTCCCATGCTCATGCGGGCAGGCGGCGGCGAGGTAGCGCTGCATCCGGCGCGCGGTGGAGTAGCTATCCACGCGCCACCAATAGGTCTCCGGGCCAGAACGCCAGCGGCGGCCGTGGTTCAGATGAATGCTCACCAGCACGGCATCTGGGTAGCGGTTCGCCAGGGCGACACGATGGTCTAGCTCAAGGAAGCGGTCGTCCGTGCGTGTCATAATCACCCGAAAGTCAGGCTCCAGTTCTGCCTTTAGCCGCCGCGCGATGTCGAGCGCCAGCGTCTTCTCCACCAGGCCATTGGCCCGTGCGCCATGATCTTTGCCACCATGGCCTGCATCCACGACCACCGTATGAAAACCCTGGGGTCCGGGGCGGTTCCCATACACACTCGCCTGGCTCCGCACCCCCGGCTGTGGCCCCTGGCAGGCTGGCAAAAAAGCGAGCGCGCTGGCGCTCAGGGCTGGCAAGATCCATCGCATCGCGCTCAGCATGAAGCATGATCCGCGCCCTAGCATCCTGAGTTTTCAGCATCCTGCGGGTAGGATGCGTCAAGAAGCGAATTTTCATCGCTGAAAACTCTTCATCTTGCTGCCGGAAAATAGGACCGCTAACACAGGCAGACCCACTGCTAGCCAACCTCTTTTTCCCCCCAACCATGCCCGCTGCCGAAGAACTGAACATCAACATCGCCCACGTCGAACGCATCGCCCGCGAGATGGGCATCAAGGCCATCCAGGTAGGTGCCACGGCCAAGCTCCTGGCCGATGGTGCCACGGTGCCCTTCATCTCCCGCTACCGCAAAGAGGCCACCGGGATGCTTGATGAAGTGCAGATCCAGGGCGTGAAGGACCGCCTGGAGCAGCTCGTGGCCCTCGACGACCGCCGCGCTGCCATCGTGAAGTCCCTCGAAGAGCGCAAACTCATGACCGACGTGCTGCGCGCAAAGATCGAGAAGGCCGAGACCATGAACGTCCTGGAGGACATCTTCGCCCCCTTCCGTCCGAAGCGCCGCACCCGTGCCACCATCGCCAAAGAAAAGGGCCTGGAGCCGCTCGCCGACTTCATCGAGGCCAACATGCTCACCGCCGGCGCAGACCTCGCCACCGAAGCCGCCAAGTTCATCAACCCCGACCACGAAAACGAGGAGCTGCGCGTCAAGGATGCCAACGACGCCCTCGCCGGTGCCCGCGACATCATCGCTGAGCGCATCAGTGACAACGCCGAGGCCCGCGCCGCCCTCCGCAAGCTCTTCGCCGAGCAGGGCACCGTCGTCTCCAAGGTCATGTATGGGAAGGACAAGGACGAGGAGGCCCAGAAGTTCCGCGATTACTTCGACTGGACGGAGCCGCTCAAGTCCATCCCCAGCCACCGGATGCTGGCCATCCGCCGCGGGGAAAAAGAAGGCTTCCTCCTCATGCGCATCCAGCCGCCGGAAGAGACCGCCGTGCAGATCATCACCCAGATGTTCACCAAGGGCGGCAATGCCTGCACCGACCAGATGAAGCAGGCCTGCGCCGACAGCTACAAGCGCCTCCTCAGCTCCAGCATGGAGACCGAGTTCCGCCTGGAATCCAAGAAAAAGGCCGACGCCGAAGCCGTGAAGGTCTTCGCCGACAACCTCCGCGAACTCCTCATGGCCGCCCCCCTGGGCCAGAAGCGCCTGCTCGGCATCGACCCCGGCTTCCGCACCGGCTGCAAAACGGTCGTGCTCGATGCCCAGGGCCAGCTCCTCTTCAACGACGTCATCTACCTCCTGGGCGAAGGCAACAGCCTCATGCACGCCAAGACCCTCGTGCTGAATCTGATCGAGCGCTTCAAGATCGAGGCCATCGCCATCGGCAACGGCACTGCCAGCCGCGAGACCGAAGCCTTCATCAACAAGATCGGCGTGCCCAAGCACATCCCCGTCATCATGGTGAATGAGAGCGGTGCCTCCATCTACAGCGCCAGCGAAGTCGCCCGCGAAGAATTCCCCAACCACGATGTCACCG
>JAIWOJ010000495.1 GCA_020216965.1 Prosthecobacter sp. | reverse complement strand
TGATTGCGCTCACAGACCTGCGCGATGGTCTCCGTGGGCTGGTAGGCGCAGGCACTGCATCCACCGATGTGGTAGCGGGCAAAAAGCGCACGCTGAGCCCCAGGGTAACTGCGCAGCACCTCAGCCAGAGTCGTCTCAGGCGTCAATGGGGGAAAAAAAGCTTGGCTCATGGTGGCAGGTGGCAGTGGTGAAGCTGTGTGCCGAAGTGTCAAGACAGCATCACCAAAAGCCCCACTGGCGCGTGGCGAGCGCGTAGTATCCAAGGATGAGGTTTCCGATCGCATGCATGAGCACACAGGCTCCCAAGCTACGACTGCGCACGGCCAGCCAATAGACAAGAGTGCCCCAGATCGCTGCGGCCAGGTAATCCTCCGGCTGATGGGCCAGGACCACACAGGCGGTGACGATAAAAAAGGCGCGCCAGGAATGCGTGCCAAAGGGCACATCCTGCCACCTGCCATCCCCAGCGGCCGCATAGCGCATCAAAAAGCCGCGCCAGAACACCTCCTCCACCAAGGGCACCACGACCACCATGCGCACAAAGCGCATTAGGATGGCCGCTTTTTCCCACAGCGGCCATGCCGCCAGCACGGTAGGGTCAAAGCCCTGCCGCCGCTCCATCATGCCAAACCAAGCCCACCAGCGCGGCGGTGGCCCATCACCAGCCAGACGCTCAAACAGCCAGGCAGGTGCCACCCAGACAGCGATGCCAAGCAACGCCAAGCCTGTGGCAAGCCCCAGCCCGCGCCAAGGAGCCAGCCTGTAGTGCCGACGGAAAAACAGCAGCAGCCCGCCGCAGAGTACCGTCTGCAGCGGATACAGCCAGTGCTCCGGCGCGCGCTGATGCCAGGGCAGCTCCGGATTTTCCACCCGGAACCAGCCGGGCACGGCTAGCAGCGCCAGGAAGACTGCCAGCGGCAGCACATGGGCCGTGGTATCAGAAAGGCGGCGCATGGCGGGCAGGTCGGGCATCACGGCCAAGCGGGCTCACTGCCTTTCGATCTTCAGGATGCGGTCGTTGTAACTGTCCGTGATGAAAAGCTCACCCGTGGATGGATGCACCGTCACGCCATGTGGCCGAGCAAGCTGGCATTTCAAAGGATCGCCGCCGACGCCTGCGCTGCCCTTTTCACCTGTGCCCGCGATGCGCTCAATGCGCCCGGTCGTCGGGATGTAGCGGCGCACCAGATGGCTCTCTGCATCCGCGATGATCACACTGCCGTCCTGGTCCACACACAGATGCTTTGGGCCGTTCATCGTCGCCTCCAGCGCAGGACCACCGTCTCCTTCCCCACCTTTTTTGCCGCTGGCATTGACCACCGTCTTGATCCTGCCTTCCTTGTCCACGACACGCAGCGCATTGCCGTTGCGCTCCAGGATGTAAAGATTCCCCAGTGCATCCATCGCCGCCGCCCTGGGGTCCACGAGAGGTTCCTCCACGGCTAGCGCGCCGTCCTTGGGGATGCCCTTTTTGCCGTTGCCAGCCACCACGCGGGATTTTCCGGTGGCTAGATCCAGCTCATGCACCTGACGTAGATCGGCGATGTGCAGGCGTTTTTTATCCGGCGTGAGGGTGATGCAGTAGGGGCCATTGCCGCGCTCTTTGCCAGCGGGTGCCTGCCAGCCTTCCAGTGTGCTGACGATGCGTGCTTTTACGTCCAGCTTGCGGATGCGCCCGTTCCAGGTGTCACCGATCAGCAGGTTGTCATCGGGCAGGATGGCAAAGTTGTGTGGCCCATTGAATTGCGCCCGCAGGGCCGGGCCGCCATCGCCGCTGTAACCGGGGGCTTTTTGGCCAGCCACATGGCTGATACTGCCACCCCCATCGATCTGCAGCACACGGTTTCCCGAAACCATCTCCACGATCCAAAGATGCCCGCCGGAATCAAACTCTGCGCCAAACGGCTCATACAGCCGGGCCTGTGTGGCCTGAATATCCACCGCCTCTTGGCTGCCACCGGCCACCAGCACGATGCGATCCGCACGGGCAGTGAAGGTGGCACAGAGTAGGACCAGCAGAACGGCAGCGGAAATGGAGGTTGGCTTCATGGTAGCAGAGGGTGGCAAATGACCATGCCTCGCCTCTTTCCTCGCGCCATTAGAATTCCGACGCGCGGGCAAATCAGCGCTGGCTCAAATCCAAGTGCCCGCAGGGATCACGGTGTCCTTGGGGATCACCACGATGCCATCGCGGATGCAGTACAGTTCGTGGTCCATGTTCTCTGGCTTGCCGTGGGGCGTAATCACCGTGTTGTCTCCGATGTGGACGTTTTTATCGATGATCGCCCGCTCGATGCGGCAATTGCGGCCGATGCCCGGCGCGGGCTTGTCGGGGTCTGTCCCCGCCGCGCCCGCGTAGTAATCCGCGCCCATGATGACCACCTCCCGCAGCGTGGTGCCGCTTTCCACGATGGAGCGCACCCCTACCACCGCCGTCTCCACATGCGCGTCGGTGATGATGCAGCCGTCAGAAAGCAGCGCCTCACGGATCGTCGCGCCATTGATCTTCGTGGCTGGCAAGAAACGCGCGTGCGTGAAGATCGGGGCTAGCGAGTCAAAGAAATCATACTGCGGCACCAGCTTGCAGAGGTCTAGGTTCGCCTGGAAGAAGCTGCGGATCGTCCCGATGTCCTCCCAGTAACCTTGGAAATTGTAGGCATGGACTTTTCGGTCCCGGATTGCCGCAGGGATGATGTTCTTGCCAAAATCCATGTGATTGTTGTCCAGGCAGTCAATCAGCGTCTGGCGGTTGAAAACATAAATGCCCATGCTGGCCTGATAGCGGGGTTCCTTCGTATCCAGCCCCATCTCCGCCAGCGTCTCGTCCGGCATCCGCAGCGCGTCGAGCACGGCAGGATCCTTCGGTTTTTCCACAAACTCACGGATCCGCCCCCCCGGCTCCGTC
>JAIWOJ010000494.1 GCA_020216965.1 Prosthecobacter sp. | reverse complement strand
CGTCTTCATGATGCCAAAGCCGGTCGCATCCCGCGCGTTCACCGGCAGCGTCGCGATCGTCAGCTCCGCGCCCGTCTTGATATGCTGCGTCATCACCTCCCGGAAATCCATCCGGTAGAGCTGGTCGCCACTGAGGATCAGATAATAGTCGTAATCGTTCTCGATGAAATAGCGCAGGTTTTGCCGCACCGCGTCTGCCGTGCCCTGATACCAACGTTCCCCCTCCGGGGTCTGCTGAGCCGCCAGCACCTCCACAAAGCCACGCGTAAATTGGTCAAATTTGTAAGTGCGCGCGATATGACGGTTCAGCGACATGCTATTGTACTGCGTCAGGACAAAGACTTGGCGCACCCCTGAGTTGATGCAGTTGCTGATCGGGATGTCCACCAGCCTATATTTACCCGCCAGCGGCACTGCAGGTTTGGCACGATCCTTCGTCAGAGGATAGAGTCTCGTTCCCGCGCCGCCCCCCATCACGATGGCCAGGGTGGAGCGGCGGAGTGCGTGTTCGACTTTGGTTGGCTGGGACATGGCGGCGTGATGGGTTTGGGTTTTCCTGGAAAAAACGTGGGCAGGCAAGTCGTTTCCACGCCTCAGACAGGAATCACCCCCATCCTTCCCCCCAACCCAGCCCCTTGTCATGCCCTCCCTTGCCAAATCCTCCCTCCTCCTTGCCTGCACAGCCCCATGCCTCGCGCTGACATCGCTTCAGGCCGCCGTGAGTTTTGAAAAAGACCTCCTTCCCGTCCTGCAAAAAAAATGCCTCGACTGCCACAGCGCCCCCACCGTGGTGGATGGCAAAAAGAAGACCCCCAAGGGCGGCCTACGCCTAGATGCCGCCTGGGCCATGCTCAAAGGCGGTGAAACTGGCCCCGCCCTCGTCCCCAAAGACCTCGCCAAAAGCTACATGTACGAAGTCGTCAACCTACCCAAGGATGATGACATGTTCATGCCCCCCAAAGGCGACCCCATGACCGCTGCGGAAATCGCCCTGCTCAAAGAGTGGATCGAATCCGGTGCCGACTTTGGCGGGTGGAAGGGCAACATGGAAGGAGCCCCTGCTGATGCCGCAGGCACCGTCGCTGCCAAGCCCGCTGGCCCACGCGAGCACGAATTATTTTACGCAAAGCTCGCCGAAGGTCTCCAGCCAGCGCCCTACGCAGCCCTAGCCAAAGCCCGTGAAGGCGGTGCCCAGGTGCAACAACTCAAAGCTGACAGCCCCCTCCTGCGGGCTGATTTCCTCACCGGCGTCTCCAAATGTGATGACACCAAAGTGCAAGCTCTGCTGCCTCTCAAAGACCACATCGTGCAGCTAGACCTCGGCCGAACCGTCATCACCGATGCCGGGCTGAAAACGGTGGCCGCTCTCCCCCGCCTTGCCGCTCTAGACCTGCGCCAGACTCAGATCACCGATGCTGGACTGGCAGCTCTCACGGGCCTGAAAAACCTGCGCACCCTCAATCTCTTCGGCACCTCCGTGACTGATGCTGGACTTCAGCACCTTGCCGCCCTCAAAAGCCTGAAGACCGTCACCCTCTTCCAAACCAAGGTCACCGCCGCTGGTGTTGCCGGGCTGAAAAAAGCCCTGCCAGGCACGCAGATCATTTTCGCTGCTGCCATTCCGAGCAAATCAACTGCTGCGAACTGACCTGCTCAGCCACGCCTACCTCGCCGCCACCCCTGGCTTGCGAATCTTCATCAAGATCGGGAAACTCGTCTGAAGCCCCGCGCTGTCGTGCTCATTGCGGGCGGAACTGAGCGCGCCGTGGCACAGCCTGTCCTGCTCTTGCACCCATTTTGCAGCGCGGAAAAAGATAGGGCGCTCATTTTCGCCTTCACGGATCTGCACGCCATTGAGCCCGATGTCATCAATGATGACGCCATGAGGCAGGCCATGCACGTCGAGGTTGATAATGCCATTGTCCCCACTGCGGATGGCGCGCAGCCAGGCTTTGACCGTCTGCCCAGGAGCCAGGCTGATCTCAAGCGGGTTCGTCTCTGCGGCAGGTTCACGCATGACCGGCTTGCCACCTGCGTCTGGCTCCAAGACGATGATAAATTTCGGCTTCGCGCCGAGCTTGACCTTACCAAAGCTGCTCACCTCGCGGGTCATGCCATTGGCCCGAGCCGTGATCTTCAGCTTAGACCAGTCTGCATCCGCTTTTGCATCCGGCATGGCGTGAAGGGAGCCGCTGATCAGATCGTGGCCTGCCTCAATGACCAGCGGTGAACTGGCCCAATAGCCTTCGGGCACGCCCGTGATTTCGATCTGGATTGGGTCATCGAAATTGTCTTTCCGATCCGCGCGGAAGGAAAACCCCACCGAGGCTCCGGGCATCACGGTGGGATTCATGCCAGCAAGCTTGATGCTGAAGTCTGGCCTTGGCTCACGGATGGCGAGTGCATAGACAAAACGCTCGCCGCCCCAGCCGCGCGTATCACTGACACGCACGACGTAACGACCGTCCGCAGGTGCCGTGAAGCTCAGGCGTGAATCCCGGCCTACCTTGCGGTCACCACCATCATCGTTCTGGTAATTCACGGTAAAAACCGGCAGTCCATTTGGCACTAAAGTGCTGCCGAGTGGATGTGGCTGCACGACGTAGCAGGGCTCATCCAGCGAATGCGCCGTAGCGCTCGTGTCAAAGTAAGCACGACGCTTACCGCCACTGACATAAAAGAAGGTGCCGCCATCCGGCCCACGGGGCTGGCGGAAAATCTTCATCACATCACCATTGAACCAAACATACTCATTGAGCTCCATCTCTTCCCAATTTTGCATGCGGATGTCAGGGTTGTCGGCATCGACACTGCGGAAGTTATTGTAACTATCCCGCACGGCTTGCATGAGCAGACGAGCCACCGGTTTGCCCTCAGAATCCAGGATCTCGAGCTTCGTATCCGCAGGCGA
>JAIWOJ010000493.1 GCA_020216965.1 Prosthecobacter sp. | reverse complement strand
CAGCCGAGGCCGGCGCAGAGGAAGCGGTGCCTGGCCGCGCCGCGCAGCTTGCGTTTTTTGGCCTCGGCATCGAGCTCGCGCAGTTGGGTGGCCTGGGCGAGGCGCTCGGCATAGCCCTCCGCCAGCGCTGCGCCTTGGCGGCCTTTGACGCGCACGCGGTGGAGCTTGTTGATGGCTTCCCAATCCAGGTCACGCTTGGCATCGAGCGACCAGAAGGCCGGGATGAGGATCATGGTGCCGTGCGGGGTGAGGTTCACGGCTAGCTTCAGCAGCAGCGGCTGATCATGCTGCATACCGTAGAGATTCCAGCGCAGGCAAAAGGCATCGAAAGCGAGGCGGAAGGTCTCGTGGGGCTTTTGCAGATTCACGGCGAAGTCTGGGCGCATGTTGCGCTCTGCGCCCAGGGTGCGGCGGATGACGCCCTTGTAGTCCTGATAGTCCTGGATGGGAAACGCGGCCTGGAGGCGCTGCCAGTCCCTCTGAAAGGCGGGGTCGGCCTTCAGGGCCAGCTCGGCCTGGGCAAACTTGGCCTGGGTGTTGACCACATCGGCATAATCGCCGCGCTGCACTTGCCGCTCGTGCTCGGCCACCACGGCACAGACCTCAGGTGCGGGCGGGTGAGGCAGGAGGTCGATGGCGAGCTGGAGGGCTGGCGGGAGTGATGGCGCTTTTTCCAGCGCATCGAGGCACTGGGTGAGCAGGTCGGTGATGCTGAAGGGCCAGAGGGTGAGGGGCACGAGCACCCAGGCGTGCAGTTTTTCCAGCCGGGCGGCCTCTGCATGGGGCAAAGCGGGCCGCAGGGCGTGGTAGCGCCGCAGCACCTCGCCCGCCCAGCCTTCGACGCCATACGCGCGGGTAGCGAGGGTGGCGAGATCAGCGGCAAGGGGGTCAAGAGGCGGCATGGCAGGTGTGTCACTCTAGGGCTCAAGCTCTTGCTTGCAGCATCCAGGTAGCGTGAAGCGAAAGCGTGAACCACACACACCCGGCCCCTGGGCTCGTGGGCAGGTCAGCGCCGCATCAGGAACTCGTCCAAGTTCATCACCACATTCGCCACAGTGGTCCAGGCGGCGAGCTCGGCGATGTCTGCGCCTTTTTCAGCGGGGCCGAGCGGGTCGGTGGCCATTTTGGCGGCGCTGTCGGCATCTTGACGGAAGGTGGCGAGCGAGTCGGCGAGCAGCTTTTCCAGCGTAGCCGCCTCCCTGGCGCTGGGTTCGCGGGCGAGGCAGAGTTTGTAGAGCAGGCTCAGGCGCTGGGCGGTGCCCTGGGGGGCTTCTTTGACAAGACGGCGCGCCATGGCCTGGTTCGTTTCGATGAAAACGGGGTCGTTGAGGGTGACGAAGGCTTGCAGGGGGGTATTGGTGCGGTTGCGGCGGATCATGCAGACCTCACGGTTGCCGGCGTCAAAGGTGGTAAAGCTGGCGTAGGGGGCATTGCGGCGCACCTCGGTGTAGAGGCTGCGGCGGTGGCGGTCCTCGCCCTCGCTAGGGGTCCAGTCATTGCTGCGGCCAAAGGCGGTGCTCAGGCCCAGGTTCGGAGCCATGGGGCGCACGGGTGGGCCAAACATTTTTTGCGAGAGCAGACCGCTGACGGCCAGGGCCTGATCACGCAGCAGCTCGCCCGTGGGGCGGAAGCGCGGGCCGCGTGCGAGGAGGCGGTTGTCAGGGTCTGCAAGCGTAGAGCTTAGAGCAGAGAGCTTAGAGGCATTCTCCGTGCGGGTTGCCCTCGGCTCTGCGCTGTCCTGGCGGTAGGCGCGGGACATGAGCATGAGCTTGAGCATGTGCTTCATGTCCCAGCCAGAGTCCATGTATTCCGCAGCCAGCCAGTCGAGCAATTCGGGGTGAAAAGGCAGATCGCCCTGGCTGCCAAACTCTTCACTGCTACGCACGATGCCGGTGCCAAAGATGGTCTCCCACAGGCGATTCACCTGCACGCGGGCGGTCAGGGGATTGTCCCGACTGACGAGCCAATCCGCCAGCGTCAGCCGGTTGAGCGGTGCGCCCTGGGGTAGGGGATGAAAGGCGGCGGGGGTGCCCTCGCTGACCACTTCGCCCAGGGCCTGCCAGTTGCCGCGCAGTTGCACCTGGGTGACACGGCGGTCTTTGCCTGTCAGATCCTTCATGATGGGCACGGTCACAGGCTTTAGCTCAGCGAGCTGCTTGCTCAGGCGGGCGAGCAATTGGCGCTCTGGCGCGCTCTCTTGGGCGATGTGGCGGACGTAGTAATCCGCCAGGCGGGTGCGTTGGGCGGGGCTGCGTTTCTCTGGGGCGGTGTGCAGGGCAGCCAGTACCTCGGGCGGCAGCGCGGCCACGGCCTGCACGCGCGCGTCCTCCGTGCTGAGCAGGCGAAAGCGGCCCAGGGTGTGCTGCTTGTGCTGGGACTTCTGCTCTAGCGTCACGCGCAGGGTCGCGCCCGCAGGGGCCAGGGTGGGGCTGGCGGCCAGGAGGGTGAGGGTGTGTGGCTTGTCTGCCTGCGGTGCCACGGCCCAGCCCTGGTTTTGCTTATTTTTGGGCAAAAGCACGGAGGCTGCGGTGAAGCCTGCCTGCTCGAAATCTGCCAGGGCTTGGCTGAAATTCAGCGTCACCGGGCCATTCAGCGCCAGGCTAGCCTGCTTGGCGGGGGCGCTCTGGGGTCCACTTTTCCAGACGTTTTGCCGCTTGGCATCCAGCAGCACCACTTGGTAGCCCTCCAGCCGCTGGCCGATGCCCGCGCCGCCATCGGTGCGGTTCCAGACGATGACTTTATCCACTGGCAACTCCTGCTCCAGATCCACCTCCCACCAGGGGTTGTCTTCCTGGCCGCTGGTGTGGGAGACGCTGCCTTTGGCAAAGTCGCCCTCCGTGTTGCCATCCACGGCCAGGCCAGCGCGTGCGCTGGCGTAGGTGCTGCTTTGTTTCGCGGGCTTGCGCTGGCTGACCAAGCTGCTGCCGCTGAAAACCTGCACCTC